>JAFPXC010000021.1 GCA_017394805.1 Clostridia bacterium
GCCGCGTCGCCCGATTGACTTTGATAAAGGATGACCGCGTCGAGGAATTGCGCGTTGCCGTTGGTCTTGGTGTTGTTGGCGGTAAGGGTGCAGTTGGTTAGGGCGACAGAATTTTGCCCCTCAATGCAGACGCCTTCGGAAAGATTGGAGGTGAGGGTTGCGTCCGAGACGACGATTTCAGCGGTGGAGTAGATGGCGGGCGAGCCGAGGCCGTTGGAGGTGTAGGAGCCGCCCGTGACTGTGACGGAGCCGCCTCCTCTGTCGGTTCTTATCGGTGCGGAAGATTGCCCCGACGTTTCAATCGTTAAGTTTTTGGCAACCGTGACACCGCCGCCCGTGGTCATGATACCGCCCGAGCCGCTTGCCGACGTGTTAATCGTGACGTCTTCGATGTAAACGGTGGTGCCGTCGCCTGCCGCGCCGTTAGTGCCGCCGTTGCCGCCGTAGCTGAAGACAGCGTTCGCGCCGACGCCCGTGGTGGTTACATTGCCGCCGACGATGGAAACTGTGCCGCCGCCCATGGCCATGATACCCGAATTGATTCCGTAGAAATTGTAGTTGTCGCCTGCATTGGAGGGGCCGCCGCTCTTGGTTACGGTGGGGTTGAGGAGATTGACGGTGCCCGAGGCCAGAGAGACGAGCAGGGCGCATTCGGCGTCGGAGGTCGACGAGTAAGTTTTGTCGGAGTAGGTGCCCGCCGAGGTGATGGAGTTTGCCGCGCTCCACGACACTGAACTTGAGCCACCGCCTTCACCGCCGCCGCCGCCGGGTCCGTCGAATCTTTGCAGGTCAAACACAAATGCTTCCATGAAAATACAACTCCTTCTGCAAAAATTTTTTTAACTGTCAGCCGTCAATTTCTTGCCGCTGATTGAATACGTCGTGCCGTTGATGTTGAAGGTGTCGGAGCTTGTCACGTTTTGGAAGATGACGTGCCCGCCGCCTTCGATTGCCAACGTCAGCTTGCCGCTCTTGAACGACGAATTTGTAAACGAACCCGCCGAGCCGTCCGCGTCGAGAATCTGAAGCATGTCGGCGGAAGAAAAATCGGTGATGTAATCTTTGCCGTCGTTGGGCTGATAGATGAACACGTCCGCGCCTTTGCCGCCCGTGAGAGTGTCATTGCCTTTGCCGCCCCACAGAGAATCTTTTCCTGCCCCGCCTGAGAGCGAATCATTTCCGCTGCCGCCGTTGAGGTAGTCGTTGCCCTTGCCGCCCAGGAGCGTATCTTTATCGTCCCCGCCGTAGAGGGTATCTTTATCGTCGCCGCCGTTCAAGTAATCATTGCCCGCTTGCCCGACGAGTTTATCGTTGCCCGCCGAGCCGTAAATCGAATCGTTGCCTTTTCCGCCGTAAAGGATGTCATCGCCCGATTGTCCGACGAGTTTATCATTGCCCGCGTTGCCGTAGATGGAATCGTCCCCCTTGCCGCCGTAGATTGAATCCTTGCTTGAGCCGCCGAGGATAGAGTTGTCCAAGGCGTTGGCGGTGATGTGAATGGCTTTTGTGCGTGCGGAGGCGTCGATAGTTTTAATGGCGGCGGCGGCAGTGACGGAGGCGGCGGAAGAATTGGTTAGGGTCAAGGTGGAGGAAGTATCTTCATCGGTCTTGGTGGTGCCGTCGAGAGCCACGTTGTTGACGTAGAGAGTATAAGAACCGGTGATGACGTTGGAAGCCGTGCCGTCGAAGGAATCAATGTAAGTATTGCCCGTGAGATACCACTTTGAAGTATCGTCTAGGGTGACGGAGACTGTGCCGAGGGAAGTGGAGATGGAAGAGCCGGTGGCGTTGGTGATTGAGCCTGAAATATTTCCCGTGAACTTTGTGGAGTCGGAGAGGTTAAGGGTTAAGGTGGAATCGCTTCCAACTAAAATATCGCCGGTGAGTTCCTGCCCACTGGCGTTAAGGGTAGCGATATTTGAGGCACCGCTCCAGCCGTCGTCGCAGACGGAGAGCAGGACGCCTGAGCCCGAATCGTCAATGGTGACGCCATCCAAATTAATAACGGCGGTGGTGTTGGTGACGTGGAAGAGGTGACCGCTTTTATTAATCAATGAGCCGCCCGTCATGGAGAAGGTGGAGGTACCGCTTGCCGCGTCGCCCGATTGACTTTGATAAAGGATGACCGCGTCGAGGAATTGCGCGTTGCCGTTGGTCTTGGTGTTGTTGGCGGTAAGGGTGCAGTTGGTTAGGGCGACAGAATTTTGCCCCTCAATGCAGACGCCTTCGGAA
>JAFPXC010000022.1 GCA_017394805.1 Clostridia bacterium
ATGATTACCGGTGCTGCCCAGATGGACGGCGCTATCTTGGTCGTGGCCGCCACCGACGGTCCCATGCCCCAAACCCGTGAGCACATCTTGTTGGCCCGTCAGGTCGGTGTGCCCTACATCATCGTTTTCATGAACAAGTGCGACCAAGTCGACGACCCCGAGTTGCTCGAGCTGGTTGAGATGGAGATCCGCGAGCTGTTGGACAAATACGAGTTCCCCGGCGACGACACCCCCATCATCAAGGGTTCCGCTTTGATGGCCATGAACGCCGGTAGCGAAGGTCGCTTCGACGATCCCGCCTTCGGCGCCATCCAAGAGTTGTTGGACACCTTGGACACCTACATCCCCGATCCCGAGCGTGCCACCGACAAGCCCTTCTTGATGCCTGTCGAGGACGTGTTCACCATCACCGGTCGTGGCACCGTTGCTACGGGCCGTGTCGAGCGTGGTACCGTTAAGGTCGGCGACAAAGTGCAAATCGTCGGTTTGATGGACGAACCCAGAGAGACCACCGTTACGGGCGTGGAAATGTTCCGTAAGTTGTTGGACCTCGCCGAGGCCGGCGACAACATCGGTGCTTTGCTCCGTGGCGTCGATCGTAAAGACATCGAGCGTGGCCAAGTGTTGGCGAAACCCGGCAGCATCCATCCCCACACTCACTTCACTTCTCAAGTGTACGTCCTGACCAAAGAAGAAGGCGGCCGTCATACTCCTTTCTTCAACGGTTATCGTCCCCAATTCTATTTCCGTACCACCGACGTTACCGGTACTATCGAACTGCCCAAGGGCGTCGAAATGGTCATGCCCGGTGACAACATCGATATGGAAATCAAATTGATCACCCCCATCGCCATCGAGCAAGGTTTGCGCTTCGCTATCCGTGAAGGCGGCCGTACCGTCGGTTCGGGCGTGGTTGCCAACATCATCGAGGACTAATCGGTCTTACGTCAACAAACTTGGGGTGCGCTTTTGGGTGCACCCCATTTTTTACGGCAACGAGTCGCCCGCCGTCGTGCATGACGATCGGTTGACGGCGCTTCGGCGTTTGGGCAAATACGAAACCCCACTACGAGAATACTAACCGTATGAGCAGACGTTCTATCACCAAAAATATCTATCGAAACACGCTCTTCGAGGGCGTGATACGCGGCAACCGCAAAGGGTTCGCCTTTTTGGCGCGCTCGGATGGGGGCGAGGATATGTTCATCTCGCACGAAAATCTGCACGGCGCACAGCACGGCGACACGGTACAATGCCGCCGACTCTATTCGGACGACGTGGAAGTCGTCAAGATATTGAAGCGCGGCGTCACCCAACTCATCGGCACCCTCAAGGTGTACCGCAACGGCTGTTTCGTCGTACCCGACGAGGAAGCCTACTATACCGATATTCACGTGGATGACCTCGTAGAGGGCGCCAAAAACGGCTACAAGGTCGTGGTGGACGTGGTGGACTACCCCAAGGGCTGCAACCCCGAGGGCGTCATCCGCCGCGTATTGGGCAAAGCGGGCGAGAAGCAAAGCGAGGTGCTGAGCTGTCTGTACCGCTACGGCTTCGCGGACGTCTTCCCCGAGGACGCGCTCAACGAGGCGGCTTCGCTGACGATGGGCGAAGCGGAAGAGGATAGGGCCGACCTGCGCGATCTGCTCACCATCACCATAGACGGGGACGACGCCAGGGATTTCGACGACGCCATATCCATCTCCAGGACCAAGGGCGATGGCTACGAGTTGTGGGTGCATATCGCGGACGTGTCGCATTACGTTCGTGAGGGCAACCCCATCGACCGCGAAGCGTACCAACGCGCCACCAGCGTGTACTTCCCGCGACAGGCGTTCCCCATGCTGCCCGAGGCCTTGTCCAACGACCTTTGCTCGTTGATGCCCGACCGCGACCGATTCTGCCTCAGTTGCCGTATGCGTTTCACCGCGCACGGCGAACGCAAGGACGTCTATCTCACCAAGAGCGTCATTCATTCGGCCTACCGTATGACATACCGCAAAGTGCAGGGCATTCTGGACGGGGACGAAACCCTTTGCCGCCAATACGAGCCCATCGTCAAAATGCTGACGACCGCCACCGACCTTGCGCGGCTGTTGCGCAAAAAACGCATAGACCGAGGCGCCATCGACTTCTCCGCGCACGAGACGACCGTTCTCTTCGACGGGGAGCGCATCGAAGGCGTCGTACCCGCCGAGATCACCGAATCCAACGCCGTCATAGAGGACTTTATGATCGCCGCCAACGAGGCGGTGGCCTCCACCTTGGAACGCGCGGGTTACCCCTGCGCCTACCGCGTGCACGACGTGCCCGAAGAGGACAAGTTGCACCAACTGACGGCCTTTGCCGAATGTTTCGGGCTGGCGCCCGAAGGGCGTTACCTCAACGAAAAGGAGATATGCGACTTTGTGCGCGCCGTAGCCGAAACGCCCTATGGCGACGTCATCAGCACGGTGGCCATTCGCTGTATGCAAAAGGCCAAGTACAGCCCCTTCAATATCGGGCATTACGGATTGGGCAGCGAGTGCTATTGCCATTTCACCTCGCCCATTCGCCGCTATCCCGACCTCATGGTGCACCGCATGGTCAAGTTGTACCTCGAGCGAAAGGGCGCGCCCCTTGCGGACGAGGAAAAGGACGCCCTCACCGAGGCGATGGAGTCTGCCTGTATGCATTGCAGTATGCAGGAACGCGCCGCCGAAAAGGCCGAGCGCGATATCGTGCACTACTACGAGGCCGTGTATATGCAGGAGCACCTGGACGGGCATTTCTCGGCCGTGGTGTCGGGCATGACCACCCGCATGATGTTCGCCACCCTGCCTTCGGGCATCGAGGGGGGCATACCCGTCGAGGATATGCACGACAGTTTCTACTACGACCCCCTGCGCTACCGTCTGGTGGGACAGCATAGCGTCTACCGCATCGGCGACACGGTGGAAGTGGTGGTCACAGGGGCCGATCCCACCTCTCGCCGCATTCGCTTCGCGCTCGTGCACAAGGGCGCGACCATCGCCGACGTAGCCCGTATGGAGCAACACAAACCCCCCAATGGCGTGCACGGCACCGTGCGCACCCGCGACCACAAACCGCCCAAACGCAAGCAAAAAGGGCGCCGCAGATAGCCGCCCCGCCGCACGCGCGGAAATTTGCTATTGCCTTTTGGCGTAAAATAGAGTATAATACTAACTATATGAAGAAATCCAACGAGGGTAGCCTCATCGCTACCAACAAAAAAGCCTATCACGACTACTTTATCGAGGAGACCTACGAGGCGGGCATCGTGCTGGAAGGCAGCGAAGTCAAGAGCCTAAGACAGCACAACGTCAGCTTCGTGGACAGCTACGTGCGCATAGACGGCTACAACGTATTCGTCGTCAACCTGCATATCTCTCCCTACGAGAAAGGCAGTTTTTACAATCCGCCCGCCAAACGCGAGCGGCGTCTCCTTTTGACCAAACGCGAGATCAACAAGTTGCGCGCGATGGTCGAACGCAAAGGCTACACCCTCGTGCCCACCAAACTCTATTTCAAGCAATCCTTGGTGAAGGTGGAAGTGGGCGTGGCCAAAGGCAAACACACCTACGACAAGCGCGAGGATATGCGCAAAAAGGCCATCGAGGAGAATAATCGCCGTTATGAGGATTAGTTTCTCGGCATAATTCGGTTGAAAGCGGCATACAACGAGATAAATCCCCCACCCGAAAGGAAAGGAGAAAGTATGAAAAAAGTATTGTGCATAGCGTTGATAGCGGCGCTCGCCTTGGGCCTGTTCGCCTGCAATCTCATCAACAAGGCCACCATAGAGACCTACGACTTCGAGACCCGCAACTACACCCAAGCGACGGGCGACGTGTCACCCACCTCGGCCATTGACGAAATCAATATCGATTGGGTAGCCGGCTCGGTACGCGTGATGGTGGGCACGCAGGACAACATCACCGTGCACGAATCGGGCGTAGGCGCGTCGGCGTCCATACCCCTGTGCTACCGCGTCAACAACGCCACCCTCTCCATCGCTTTCGCCAAAGACGGCACCAAGATCCGCAACGTGTCCAAAACTTTGGTGGTCACCATACCCGCCGAACACTTGCTCACCCGTCTCAGCGTCAACGCGGTCGCGGCCAACGTGGCGGTAGACCCCGCCGTCGTGGGCGAACTCAACGTGGACAACGTATCGGGCCGCGTGGAATGCACCCTGAACGCCATCGCCAAGACCCGTCTCAACACCGTGTCGGGCAACGTCAATCTGCGCGCGGCTTCGACCAAAGAGGTGGAAGTCGAAACGGTCTCGGGCACCATCAATCTCAATCTCCCCGTCGTGGACGAGGTAGAGGCCAAGTCCGTGTCGGGCAACGTCACCTTGGCGTTGGCCAAGGACGCGTCCTTCGCCATGAACGTTTCCACCGTGTCAGGGCGCGTGTCCACGGGCGACTTCGCCTGCACCAAGTCGGGTAGCCGCTACCTCTCGGGCACGGGCAAGATCCGCATCGAGGTCGAAACCACCTCGGGCAACGTAACGCTCAAAACCGCATCCTGACGGCGGCGCGACCAACGGAGAATAGCCGTACACGCGGCATTGCATCATCAAAAACGCCTTTCGCATCATACGAAAGGCGTTTTTCGTTCTTATTGTCGGCGTGCGCAGATTCTACGCCCGCCGCGGCGCTATCGCGGCCGACGTAGATTATTCGGACATGCTGACGCGCAAAGCGGGTACGACGCCGAGATTTGTGAGGCAATTGTAGTCGAGATTGCCGGCGCCGCCATAGTATTGGATAAACCGCGTGTAGTTGCCGAAGTAATAGTGGGGCGAACGGATCCACCAGGAGGCGTAGCAACTGTACTCGTTTTCTCCGTAGTAGGTTCCCATTTTTCATAGACGCCCCGGCTCTCGGCATAGTCCGTACACAGTTTGACGCGCGCCCCGCCTTCTCCCCAATAGTCGCCGTCAAAGCCGTAGGCGGTCTTGGTCGCTTCTTGTCCGGACGATTATGCCGATGGCAACCAAAAACGCCGAGCACACGGCTCGGCGTTCTCGATCGGACGCATATCAATAACCGATGCATTCCTGCTTAATGAAGGCGTTGCCGCGTTTCATCAAAAGGACGTTGTCCCCGCTGACGATATACGCGGTGACGTTGTACTCGCCGGCTTGGAAACCCTCGGCGGGCGCCAAGGGGATGGTGACATACACCACGCCTTCCGTACGCTCCACGGCGGCGGGTTGCTCCTCGCCCTCCGCAGGCTCGGCGGGCGTCTCGGCCTCGGCCTTCTCGTACTCGTACACCAAGGTCTCGGAAGCGGCGGGCAACAGCGCCACCAACTGTTGTTGCGTGGTGGCGGCGGTGATATTGCCACCCTCCAAAGCGGCGGTCAATGCCGCGTAGATTTGGTCGGCGGCGGTGCGCAACGTCGTTCTTTGCTGCTCCATACGTTCAGCCTGCGCGGCTCTTTCTTCGGCGGCGGCTTTACGCGCGGCGGCGTTCTTCTTCAACAATTCCAACGCGGGGGCGAGCATCTTGTTGATGGCGCCTTTCTTAAACTTGCCGTCCTTGGTCTTGTACAACTTTTGGTTGCGCTCGTAGTTCTCCTCGTTGCTCAAGGTCGCCTTGTAGGTCTCGTTGCGATAGATAACGTTGACGTAGTAGTTTTGGTTGACGTAGTCCTTGTTGCTGCTGCTGTAGGACGCTACGAAGTGATAGTTGTACACGGGGAACTCGGGCGAGCCCTCTACCGTCTCGTCCTTGTAGTTGTAGGTGATATACTCCATCGTTTCGATATCCACGCTGTCTACGTTGAGCCACAAGTCGTCTATCCACTCGCCGGTGGTCGAAGACTTGGTGCCGTTGATCAACTCCACGAACGTGTCCATGGCCTTTTGCGCGGCGGCATCTTTGACTTTGGCGGCGGCGCAACCCGCGAGGAGCGCGCCCAGCACGGCCACGATGAGTACGACTGCGATTAACTTTGATTTCATACGAAACCTCCAAAAGGTAAATTGCTATCTCAATTATATCCCGCGCGCAAGGCTTTGTCAACCGTCCTTCAAAAATCGTGCGTTTTCGCCCATCTTGACGCGCAAGGTGCGCCCGACGGCGGGTTTATTCGGGTTTTACCACGGCCAACTGCGCGTATCCTTGCGCCGCCAGATACCGTAGCACCGAGGCGGTCAGCTCTTCTCCCGCGATGACCGAGGGCACGGCGGGCGGACACTTGACGGGCAAATACGCGAGCACTCTGCCCTCGCAACGGTCGATGGGCAAAACTTCGCGCGGAGCGAAATAGGCCTCACGCACGCTCATCGCCCGAGGCGGCAAGGACGGCAAAGTGAGCATTGGCGGATGCAAATCGCCCGTTTGCATATGCAATAGCGTTTGCACCGCCCGCTCCAAGTGCTCGGGGGGCGTGTCGGCGGACGCCATCAATATGAGGTAATCACGGTCGGCGTACTCCTCGACGACTTTCTCCTCGTTAAGAAGCCGCGCCGTAGCGACGCCGCTCGTTCCCATCGACGGACAGTACAACGTCAATTTGAGCGGCTCGTCCCCCACACATTGCCAGCCCTTTTCGGTCAGGCGCTTCTTAGCGTCCGCTATCATCTCGGCCATTTCGGCGATACACCCGATGTAGCCCGGCGCCGTAAGGCAAGCGTTGGTGCGGTCGAGCGACGCCAGCACGAGGTAGGACGGGCTGGTGGACGCCACCGACAGCATGGCCTCTTTGGCGTTGTCGGGGAAATAGTCGGGGCAAGTCGCGCCGAAATGCAGATACGCCGCGCCCGTCAACGCGGGTAGCGTTTTGTGCGCCGAATCGCATACGATATCCGCGCCTTGGTCCAAGGGATGCGCGGGAGAAGGCAAAAAATGCAGGTAGGTACCGTGCGCATTATCCACCAAGAGCAATACGCCCAGACGATGACAGACCTCGGCGATGGCCGCGACGGGTTGTACGTTGCCGAGGTAATCGGGCGAAGTCAGATAGACGGCGATGGGCCGAATAGGCATACCACGTAGGTGGGTTTCGAGCGCCACAGCGTCCACGGGGCAGGCAAGGGCCGTCGCCTCGGGCGAACGAAACCACTCTACCGACAACCCCGTCTGCGCCAAAGCGGACACGAAGGATTGGTGCACGTTGCGAACGGCCAGCACCAAGGGCGCTACGCCCGTATCCGCGGCGTACCGCCGAAGAAGCCACGCCGCCGTAAAAATGCACAAGGACGAACCGCCCGCCGAATATACGGTGCGTTTGCTACCGAACAACTCGGTCGCCACGGCTTCGCTTTGGGCGATGATACCGTCGGGGACGGGACAATACAACGAGTCCGCGTCGCGTATCTCGGTGATATCGTACGGCTCGACGCCCAAACGGGGACGACCTTTGTGCCCCGGCATATGCAGACGGACAGGCGAGCCGTCTTGGTATTCACGCAAAAAGCGCAGAATGGGCGTAGGGCATGGCATACTACTCGTTCTTCCCCTCCAACTGTTCGGCGATCTGCAAATAGATGGCGCACTCCATGCGCTTGCGGAACAAGGTGCAGCCGTACTCGTAGACGCCCGTCACCTTGCCCGTCGCGTGGTAGGCGTTGGCGGCACAGCCGCCCGAACAATACAGTTGCGCCCAGCAATCCCGACATTCGGGGTGCGCGTACACGTTGCAGTCGGCGAAGGGCTGCTGCCGCTCGGGATGGGTGACGCCCTCCCATACGTTGCCCAAAAGGAACTGCTCCTCGCCCACGAATTGATGGCAAGGATACAAGTCGCCCGTAGGCGTCACGGCCATATACTCGGTGCCCGAACCGCAACCAGAAATGCGCTTGTACACGCAAGGGCCGTCCGTAAGGTCTATCATATAATGATAGAAAGTGAAGGGTCTGCCCTCTTTGTAGCGGGCGAGCATCAGCGCCGCCAAGTCCTCGTATTGCCGCAAAACGACGGGCAGATCCTCTTGGGTGAGGGCCGAGGGGGAGGTGGGATCGCATACGACCGGCTCCATCGACAACTCGGTGAAGCCCAAGTCGAGCATACATTTGACGTCTTCCAAAAAGTCGGGGTTGGCGTGCGTAAAGGTGCCGCGCATATAGTAATTCTTGCCCCCGCGCGCCGCAACCAAACGTTGAAATTTGGGCACCACTTTGTCCCAACTGCCCCGCCCCGCGTGGTCTACGCGATAGCGGTCGTGAATCTCCTTGCGCCCGTCGAGGCTCAGGACGACGTTGCTCATCTCGCGGTTGACGAAGTCTATCAAATCGTCGTCGATGAGTAGGCCGTTGGTGGTCAAAGTAAAGCGGAAACGCTTCTTCGTTTCCTTCTCGCGCGAGCGGGCGTATGACACCAATTCCCGTACCACGTCCATGGCCAAAGTGGGTTCACCGCCGAAAAAGTCCACCTCGAGATTGGTGCGCGCGCCCGAGTTGGCGATGAGGAAATCGAGGGCCTGTTTACCCACCTCTACGCTCATCAATGCGCTTTGGCCGTGGTACTTCCCCTGCCCTGCGAAACAGTAGGCGCAGGCCAAATTGCAACTGTGCGCAATGTGCAGACAAAGCGCCTTGACCACGCCCTTATTTTTGTCTTTCAGTTTGTCCGCCAACGGACGGAAGGTATCGGGCGCAAAAAGTTGCCCCGCCAAGCGAAGGGATCGTATCTGCTCGAAGCACTCGGCAATCTCGGCCTCGTCCTTCGCGGGGAACTCGGCGCGTATGGTCTGCAACAATGTTTCTTGGGAAGGCTCGTCCCGCAAAAGCTCTATCATTCGATAGGCCACGTCGTCCACGACGTGTACCGAACCCGAAAACGTGTCCAGCACTATGTTGTAGCCCCCCATTCGGTAGGTGTGAATCATATCTTTACATAAAAAGTGCCGCTTGGTGAGCGGCACTGACTTTCGGCTTTGACTTATTTGTCTTTCTTTTCGTTCTCACATTTTTGGTTTGCGATACCGCAACTGGTCTTGCAAGCCGATTGGCAACTCGTTTGGCACTCGCCGCAGCCGCCGTTCTTGGCGCTCTCGCAGAGATTACGGGTATTCACGGTAATGATGTGTTTCATACGTCCCTCCTATTAAACTTGGTGATGATATTATATTACACCTTTTGGGCGCGCTTGTCAACCGTCTTGTCTATTTTGCGCGCGCGCCCGCCGATTTTACCGTTTCGGGCGGTATTTAAGCAGCATTTCTTTGTCCTCGGGGCTAACGCGGCAACTGTCGCGGCACTTGGACACGGCCTTGCGCGCCACGAACTCGTTGTATTTGCCCTCTTCCAAAAAGACAAGCGTCTTGTCCCTTTGCTTGGTGAAACATTCGGAGACCAGCCAAGCGACCGCCATATTGACGTAATACTCCTTTTCCGTTTGCAACGCGGGCAACGCCGCCAAAATGGCGTCGACGGTATCCTCATCGACGATTTTGAGCATGACGATAAGCCCCAGCCGCCGCACGAACGGGTATGCGGACGCAAGACACGGCTTAGCAAACGCGAGATAGTCCGCGGCGGGCGCTTTGGTGAACGTCAGGCAGTCCGTCCCCGCCCAAGTGTCCGTTTGGGCGGCGTAGCGCAACAAAAGCGGCTTCTGCTCCTCAAAAGGCAAATAGCATATCAGTTGACCGAGTACGGCACTTGCGGTGTAGTTGTCCCACCGCCAATGCGCGATGAAGGCGCGCAAATTGCCCTTGGCGATTTGCCGCACGATGCGTTTGACCTCGGTAGCGGGCACGGCCAAACACGGCATACGCGTATTGAGAATGCGCCCTTCCCACCGCGCCTTTTCTTCGCCCTTGCCCAACGAACGCAGGTAGGTCATAAAGGCGTCCATATCTTCGGTCGTCCAATCCTCGCGCACAAGTTGCATCGTCATTCCCCTTCTTCGGCCGTCGCGGGGCCTTTCGCGTCCGTCGATTCGTCCGCAAGGGCGGTTCCCTCTGCGGTATCCGCGGCGACTTCTTCCTCTGCGGCTTCCCGTTCGGCGGCCGCTTGCGCCTCGCGTTCGACGACCACGGCCTTGATCTCTTCCATCTTGGCCTCGTTGAGGAAACACTTCTTACGATACAATATCATGGCCACCACCAAAAACGCGATGGGGATAAGGCACATACACAACAGCATGATATTTTTGTTGGCGGTGGGTACGCTCTTGGTGAGCGTCTCTATCTGCGCCAATTTGTCCGCTTGCTGCTCGGCGGTCAACGACCCCATCGCGTCGAACTTGTTTTCCACGTCCGAGATGGCGTTGGTGGTGGCCAGCACGCCCGCGACGATGTACACGACGGACACCAGCCCCACCGAAATGGCCGAGCCTAGTTTGTTGACCAAGGGGCGCAAAGAGAAGATGAGCCCTTCCTCGCGCTTGCCCGTCTTGTACTCGTTGTACTCCACCGTATTGGCGATATTGATGGTCATGACCATATAGAAGCCGCCGCCCCACCCCGTGAGACCGAAGGCCACCATCATCAGGATAAACTTGAGATTGAGGTGCAGGTGCAACCCCAAGAGGTTGAGGTCGAAACCTTTGGTTTCGGGTATGACCAAGCCGAAGAGGAGTATCAACGCGTAGGCGGCGATGATGGCGAACACCGTGGAATAGAGCGTCTTGTTGCGCCCCAACTTCTTGCCCAACGCGGGGTAGGCCACGGTAAACACCACGCTCAAAACGCCCATTACGGCGTAAAACAGCATACCGTACAACCCTTCGTAACCGAATTCAAAGTAGAGGTACATCGTGCAAAGCCCCGCGCTGACCACGCCGGTGCCCACGTTGTACAAAAGGAGAATGATCGCGCTCCACAACAGTTGGTCGTTGTGAGTGATGGTGCGGAAAATATCCTTGACCTTGAGCCGCGGCGTTTTGATGAAATTGTCGGGCAAAGGCTTTTCTTTGACGCCGAGAATGGTAAACAACTGGAAGCCTATCATCAACCCCGCCGAAATCAAGGACAGCACGGCGTAGGCGCGCTTGGCGCTGCCGAACACCGCCGCGCCGATTTGGCCCGTCGTCAGCAAGGGGATCAAGACGCCCGACGCACCGCCGCCGATGGTCACGGCGATTTGGGCGACCGAGGTCAATTTGTTGCGCGAATCGTTGTCCGAGGACAAGGTGGGCAGCATACCCCAATAGGAAATGTCGTTCATCGTAAAGGTGATGCTGAACATAAGGTAGATAAACGCCAAAAAGCCGATGAACGCCCAATGATCGAGGTTGATCGTGTACAATAGCACCACCACCGCAGAGGTAAGCACCGCGCCGATGAGCTGCCACGGCTTGTACTTGCCCCACTTGGTGCGCGTGTTCTCCACCACGCCCCCCATCACGGGATCGTTCAACGCGTCGAAGATGCGCGCGCCCACCACGATGAAGGTAATGGCCCCGAGTTCCGCCGACGTCAGATTCTTGGTCAGCAGAATAAAGGTCATCATATAGGTATTGAAGAGGTTGTAAATAAAATCCCTTCCTATCGTTCCCAACGGGAACATAATGAGGTTTCTCGTGGATATCTTGTCCGATTTGACGTCGGCAACGGTGCCTTTTTCCTTCATACGCGCATCTCACAAAGTTGGTATAGTACCATTATACACTAATACCCACCCGTTGACAAGATGCAATTTCGAGGTCTTTACACGAAAAAGGTGCGACCGAAGTCGCACCGTCTCAAAGGTATATCCGCATATACCTCGGCGCGGGCGGGGGCGTTTTTCGCGCGGCAGGCAAAGCCTCAACCGCGATTATACGTACCTATTTCCCCCTATACGTCCCCGCCAAAACGCGCCATTCGCGTCTTCGTCCCACGACAAGACGCGGTCGGTTTTCGTATCTTCACGGCCGCTTGCCACAGCGACCTTTCGTCTTCGCCTGCGGTTACCCGCCTTTCGCGTCTCGCGGCCATCGAGTAGGCCGCGGCGCGGCGTTCGCCCTTGCGGAGGCACGAGAGGACACGACAACACACGACGAATCCGACCAGGCTGACGAGCCAAAGGAAAGGAAAGGATAAAAGGAGATAAGAAACGAAACTGACGACCGTAACGATCGCCGCAACAACAAGAACAAGGAGTATGTATGCGACCTGTTCGCCGTCGGATTGTCGTGTGTCGGAATGGTTTTTCATCTTCGGTTGCCTCCTGCGCACTTATCATACGACGAATTTTTGCCTTTTGCAAGGCCGAGTTGTTCGTATAATCGTACACCTTGGAGATTTTGCGATATTTTTTCCGCGCAAATAGCGCATTTTGGGGCAAAAGGTGCATTGACAACGGGGGCTCTCGGTGGTAAGATGGTAGTGGAATATTACCGTACACGGTAAAAAGGAGAAGATTATGGCAAAAGTTATTTTGGATTGGAAAACTGCATACGACTTCGTCACGGATGCCTTCGTGGGCGTGGGCGTACCCCGCGAGGACGCCGAGATCTGCACCGACGTTTTGCTCGAATCGGACAAGCGCGGCATCGAATCGCACGGCTGCAACCGCTTCAAACCCATCTATATCGACCGCATTCTGGCGGGCATTCAAAACCCCGTCACCAATTTTGAAATCGTCAAAGAGACCGAGACCACGGCCGTGGTGGACGGTCACGACGGCATGGGACAGGTCATCGGCTACAAGGCGATGAGCCTCGCCATCGCCAAGGCCAAACGCTACGGCATGGGCATGGTCGTGGTGCGCAACAGTTGCCACTACGGCATCGCGGGCTACTACCCCACCATGGCCACCAAGGCGGGCTGCATCGGCATCACGGGCACCAACGCGCGTCCCTCGGTCGCGCCCACCTTCGGCGTGGAGGGTATGTTCGGCACCAACCCCCTCACCATCGGCATTCCCACCGACGAGGACTTCGACTTTCTCATCGACTGCGCCACTTCCATCACCCAAAACGGCAAGGTGGAGTATTACGAGCGCATCGGCGAGCCCGTACACCCCGGCACCATCATCGACCTGGAAGGCAAACCCGTCGAGGGCGACGCGGGCGTGGCGCTCAAGATGATCCGTCAAGGCAAAGCGGCCCTCACCACCCTGGGCGGCATCGGCGAAGCCTTGGGCGGCTACAAAGGCTACGGCTACGCGATGGTCGTGGAGATCCTGTCCGCCGCCTTGCAGGACGGCGAATACGGCAAGGCGTTGAACGGCGTCGGTCCCAACGGCGAAAAAGTGCCCTACCATCTCGGCCACTTCTTCATCGCCATCGACACCGACCACTTCCTCGGCCAAGACCTCTGCCGCAAGAAAGCGGGCGACATCATCCGCGCCGTGCGCGCCAGCCGCAAAGCCCCCGGTGCCGAGCGCATCTACACCGCCGGCGAAAAGGAGTGGAACGTGTGGCAAGCCCGCAAGGATTCGGGCGTGCCCATCAACGAGTCCGTCCAAAAGGAAATGTGCGGCGTGCGCGATATGCTCGGCCTCACCCAATACGTCTTCCCCTGGGAAAAATAATCGAAAGGCAAGCGAAAGGTCGCCGACTCTTGCAGTCGGCGACCTTTTTCGTTTCTTTTTTGCGTTTGGTATCGAATACCCCTCTACGATAGGGGCTTTTTGCGTCAATACCCCAAACTATCCCCCACCAAAATAACGTGTATGCGGTCATTATGACGGCTATACCGCGTGATAAGGAATTGACAGCAGATGGTGTCCGCCGATTTGCAATCGGCGCAGGTGCCCGTCCGCGAGCAAGGCGTATTGAGACCAAAGCGTTGGGCGTTAGTGGGCGCGGCCACGCTCCTTGCGCGCTTCATCGCGCTGTCGAGATCGGGCGCGACCTTGTTCATACCAACCACGAGCACCACTTTCTTGGGGCCGTAGGCCATGGCCGACACGCGATTGGCGTTGCCGTCTATATTCACCAATATACCGTCCTCGGTGATGGCGTTGGTGCTCGCCAAAAAGACGTCCGCGTCGTAGGCCAAAAGAATGGCCTCGCGCGGGTTTGCGCACTCGGCACGGTCGATGAAGCGGTAATCGCCCGCTTTCAACGCGTCCACCAACCCTATCTCGAACACGCTCATGCCGCCGCCCATCGTCACCGACGCGCCTTGGGGTATCAAAGACAGCGCCACTTTGAGCGCTTCCTCTTTGTCCGCAGCGTAGTAGCCCGTCATATTGCGCGACTGCAAGCCTTTGATGATTTTGGCCGCCGCCAATTCATTTCGTTTCGCTACGTTCTTGTCCATATTTCCCTCCTACTATTTCGCTATATTATATTACAGACGCACATTAATTGTCTTATCTTCACGCCTATGCCGTCATGACGGTCACGTCTACGCCGTCGCAAAAACAACGCGCATCCATTCGCATTGCTTTTTCTGCTACCATCAGGAATCGTAAAAATGCTTGCCGTCCGTCACCAACCGTTCGGTCTTGGGATACTCGAAAATAGCGTCGTTTTGGGCGTTGGCTTCGAGATAGGCGACGAATTCCCTTGCGTACCATTTGGCCATTTCGAGGTTGTGCATACGATAGTAGCCGCAGTTCACCGCCGTAGCGCCGGGCACTTCCGTCACGCTTTCCACGTGTCGGAACGCCCCCAGCAAAAGGTCATAGAGCGCCCGCGACGTACGATCGCCTTTGAGAATGAGGTAGAAGCCCGTCAGGCAACCCATAGGCCCCCAATAGACCACCTCGTCCTTCCATTCGGGATCGTTGCGCAGATAGGTCGCGACGATATGTTCCAAAGAATGCATCGCCGCCACGTCGATGACGGGCTCTATGTTGGGGCGTTTGAGCCTGACGTCGTAGGTCGTGACCGAATACTCTCCCAAACGATCCGCGCGGCTTACGAAAATGCCGGGAACGATGCGCGTATGATCCACCGAAAAACTCTGTATCAATTCCATCTAACTCTCTCCTCGTGCAACGCTATGCATTGCGCAATACAAGTTTACCACACCCGCCCCCGAACTGTCAACGTGCAGATCGTTTCGCAAAACGACGAGACGAACGCGCCTTGCCCTATCGTTCGCCCTCTTCTCCCAAAAGAAAAGACGCATTCGACAATGCGTCTTTTGCTTGGCTCGGCACGCAATACGCGGTCGACGCGTAAGGCGTCTGCGGCAGGTAGCTCGTTATCGTATCCCCTCCTTTTTCAGCCTGCCCACGATGGTCGCCGTCGCCAACAGGACGGACGCTACGCAAAGGATGACGCCGAATATCAGTTGCTCGTACCCCAAGCGGAACTCCTCTACGGCAAAGAAGGAAATGCCGAGCGAGAACATCACGGCGCCCGCTATCGAGAAGAGGACGACGCGCAACTTTCCTCCCTGTTTGCGCCCGAAGTACCCGATGAACCCGTCGATGAGCATCAACGCGCCCAAAATCGTGAAGATATAGGGCAACAACTGCACCAAAATCATAGACAAATCGTGTACGCAAAAGGCGATACCGATGGCGATGATTGCGCCGTCTATCACTCCCATAATGCTGAAAAGCGGACGGTGCCCGATGCCGATGAGGATGAGATTAACGACGCCGTATATACATAGTATCACGCCGCAGGTGATGCTGATGGCGCCGCTTATCCGCACGCAGAACAAAACGCCCATCGCCATCAAGAATACGGCGACCAACATCTTTTCGATGAGGGAAGTGGCGGCCTCTTTGGCCTTGACGGAGTCGACGACTTCGTTTTGCGAGGCTTTTTGTTGATTATCCTTGCCTCGAGCGGTCATCTCCCCGCGCAGCCCGTCGACGATGGGACGGAGATAGGCGCTAATGGCGGCATACCCTTTGGCGTTGGGGTGCAACCCGTCGTCGGTGTAACGGCTGTCGAACTCCTCGTCCCCTGTGGCAAGGACCGAATACACGTCGGCGTAGACGTAGCCCATAGAGAGGGTAAGTTCTTCGAGTTTAGCGTTGATGGCGCGTATATGCCCGTGCCCGTACTTATAGCGGTTGTGGAAGGACACGTCGGACACGGGATAGACCGATTGCACCACCACTTTGGTTTGGGGCAATCTCGCTTTGATTTGCGAGAGAATGGCGCGATAGGTGTCGATGACGAAGGTCTCCACGTCGTCGTACCCCTCGGCAAAGTTGTTGGCTCCGCCCAATAGCACCACGACGGACGGCTCGAGGTCGAAAATGCTGACGTCCAATCGGCCGAGAATGCCCTCGATGGTGTCGCCCGAAATACCGCGGTTGACCGCGTTCAACTCGGGGTAGTAGGTGTCGAGATTGCAGAAGTCCGTGATGCTATCCCCCACGAACACCACGCCGCCCTTCTTGGCGAATCGGTTTTCCGTGCGGAAGGCCAGACAAGACGTGTTATATAAGCGTCTCAGGTAGACCGAATCCATATTCATCAGTTTGTTTACGTTCTTCATTCGTTCGTTGTTCCTTTGTCTTTCTTTATCTATTCTATCACGAAACGCAAGACTCCGTATTGCATTATCGTTTCAAATATCACACAATCGTTTCTTTTAGGATCTCTTCGAACTTTTCTTCGAATCGCGCGATTGCCCGCCGGCTTTCTTCGCGGTCGGGATAGAGCATATCGAAGGCGTGCACGTCGGTATGGTAGACGTCCGCCTCCGCTCGTATCCCCACGGCCCGCAGGTGCGCCACGTAGTCGAGCGTTTCTTCGTAGAAGGGCTCGCCGTCCCCCACGAAGGTATAACAGGGAGGCAACCCGCGAAAATCCTTTTCAACGGCGGGCGCGGCGTAGGGAGAGACGGCGGCGGGGGCTTCTTTGCGCAAATACAATTTCCAACCGAGGTGATTGAGCCGCGTATTCCACACTTTGCCGTGATTGTCCCGAGACGTTGCGGTATCCGCGTTGCTGATCATGGGATAGAGGGGCAGTTGATACCGAACGGGCACTTCACCCTCGTCCCGCGCCTTGATACACACGGATATGGCCAATCCGCCGCCCGCGCTTTCGCCCCCGACGATGAGTTTGTCTTTGTCGGCCCCGTACTCCGCCGCGTGCTCGTACGTCCAAAGGAGCGCGCCGTAGCAGTCGTTCAGAGCGGCGGGATAGGGATTCCGCACGGCAAGATGATAGCCGGGCGACACCACCACCACGCCGAATCGCTTGACGAGATCCGCCGCGCGGGACATAAACACCATCTCTTTCAATCCGCCGAAATACCCACCCCCGTGTATCCATAGCACGATGGGGGCCTTCGCATTGCGCGCACGCGGTTCGACGACGAGCAAGGTGATCCCGTTCGTCTTGACCTTGTGGACGAGCATATCTTTGTCGGGGCGAAGTTTGATGTGCGGCATAGTTTCTCCTTTTTGCGCCACCCTATTCGACGGCGCTTTCGTCGGGCGCGGCGGCGCGTTTCCGCAGTCGGTCTATCCTTACCGAATAGCGCACGATGCCGAGAACGGCGAACGCAAGGATAAGCGTCGCCACGGCGAAACCGAAATAGGACGCTTCCTTGAACGCCACGTCACCCGAGAACAGCACGATCATAGCGGTCACCAAGGTATAGAGCGAATAGAAGGCGCACGACGCGGTGGCGGTGGCCGCCGTCCAATGGTAGTCACTCTTAGTCTTGCGCGCCTTGTCGGTCTTGAGCGCTTTGAGCACGCCCTCCGCGCGCTTTTTCTCCACCACGCGCAACACGATCAACCTGCCGTAGCCGTACAAGATATACGCGCCCAACACAGCGAGCGCCACCACCCACGTGACGACGAATACGCCCCGCACTTCCTTCTCCAGGACGAACAGCATAAACATAAACAACCCCACCGGCGCGTAATACGCCAGCAAGAAGAAGAACAAAAATTTCTTCGTGGGTTTTATCAACGATACCTCGGCCTTTGCTTTCATCGTATCTTCATTATATCACGTCTTTGCCCGCTTGGCAATTACTGCTATACGCTCCTCTCCCCAAACGAATTCGGCTTCACCGAGTTCCACACATAGAGGCAGAAAAAAGAGCGGCATATCGCTATGTCGCTCTTGGTGATCGCGCACCGATGGGGTGCGGTTTGATACGTTGTCGTCGCTTAGTCGCGGCGTTTGAGTATACCTTTCTGATCCAAGGTGACGAGCACCAGCATGACGATCAACAACGCCACGACGATGGAGGCCATGGTCACACCGACGATGAAGCCGGCGCCAAGCCCGCTGCTCTTATTGCTATTTGCGAGTTGGTCTTCCGCCGCCGTCAAAGCCGCATAGTTGGTGACTTTCGCTTTTTGCTCGGGAGTCAAAGCGTCGTATGCCGCTCTTGCCTCTGTAACCTTGGCTTTGTCGGGATTGGACGCGTTGATGGCACCGATGGAAACGATGACCTCTTGCGTCGCTACCATGTTGCCTGCCGCCTCTAATTTTGCTACTACTGTCGCCGAAACCATCTCTTTTTGAGCGGGCGTCATTGCATCGTATTTGGCTTGCGCCGCTTGGACTTTGGCTTTGTCGCTTGCGGTTATTTCATCCGTGGCCGGCAATGCATTAATGGTGCCTTCCGCTTCTTTCGCAACCTTGAGGTCGATATAACTGACCTCGGCAGACGTCAAAGTTTCATAATTAGTGACAAGGCCTTGTTGCGCTGTAGACAACGCGTCATAGGCTTTACGCGCCGCGTCGATCTTATTTTTGCTCTCCGTGATGTCCACAACGTCTCCGATAGAATCAATCAAAGTATTTACTTCATCCGCCGCTCTCAAATCGGCATATCTTACTTCCGCCGCAGTCAATACATCATAATTCGATACAAGTGCCTTTTGATCCGTCGTCAAACCGTCATACGATTCTCTTGCCAAATCTATTAAAGCTTTGCTGTTGACGGTAAGTCCCACCGTGCCGATTGCTTCAATACGCGCTTTGACCATACTCGCTTTCGCTTGATTTTCATCGGCTTTCGCTTGATCTAATGCACTGTTCAATACCGTTACCGCATCGGAAATCTCCGCTTCCGTCTTGTTATCATCGTTCTTTACGGAAGTTGCAACGTCAATAGCGTTTTGCAGTGTCGCCGCAATGTCGGGATGCTCCGACGATATAGAATTATAATATTCACTTGCGCTGC
>JAFPXC010000023.1 GCA_017394805.1 Clostridia bacterium
AATTGCCCACTGGGCGCGAAGCTGTCCAATTTGCACGGGATAACAATTTTGTTGTTCGAAACGGCTAATTCCAATTCGTTCTTTACGTGTTCGGATTCATTCGAGTTTTCCGAATACAGCAACAAAATGCAATCGACGTCTTTTATGGCCATTTCGATTCCTTCCGCATAATTCATTCCACCGATTAAATCACGATAGGCTATCCAACACGGGATTTTTAATTCGTTTTCGATATAATTCAGCATTAAATCCGCAAAAGCGCGGTCTTTGGTTGAATACGAAATAAATACTCTTGCTTTCATGGGGTAATTTCTCCTTGCTTTTGTTTATAAAAAAATAGTATCATATTGCAAATACATTTGTCAATATCGAAAAAAAGAATCTATGGACAATGATTCACATGCATGGTTTATCTTTGCGGTATATTTGTGTTGAAAATATTGTTGCTTATCTTGACAATACTTGCTTCGCTTTTTGCATCTCAGCGTCGTCCGTCAATGCGCCCAAGATTTCGTTGGGTTTTACCGCCAAGTCGGGGGAGAGGGGCTTCTCGTGAATGTTGTAGCGGCCGCCCTCCGCCGAGGGATCGACGATGTAGTAGTAGCCGTTGACCATCACCACGTAGTACTGGTCGAGTATGCCCGTTCGCTTGCCCGACACGTTTTCGTCGTAGATGGGTTCGGTCTTTTGGAAGACGCCCTTGCCGAAGGTGGATTGACCGATTACGGTGGTGTTGGCCTTGTTGTAGGCGCGGCAGGCGCCGATGAGGGCTTCGGCCGCAGAGGCCGTGTCGCCGTCGCACAGAATGACGAGGGGCAGGTTGGGGATATAGTTGTCCTCTTTGACGGTGACGCTCACCACCTTTTTGCTCTTTTTGTACTGCAATTCGAGTATTTCGGTGGTGCCGTCGTTGCCGAGGGGCACGAAGTAGGAGGCGATGATGGCGAGGTCGTCCGTGCTGCCGCCGCCGTTGCCCCTCAGGTCGAGGATGAGTTTGGTTTGGGCGGTCTCTTGGAATGCGGTCATGCACGCCTTGAAGTCGTCCGCGGCCGATTTGACCGTGCCGTCCGGCAACTGCGCCTTGGTAAAGTTTTTGAGGGAGATATAGCCCACGTTCGTGCCGTCGCCGAAGACGTCCGCCGTGAATTGTGCCTTGGGCACGTAGCCTTTTTGCTTGGTGTAGGCGTAGTCGCCTACCTGTACGCCCGCGCGCACGATGCGCAGAGTGAGCACGGTGCCTTCTTCGCCCGTGGTGTACTTGGACATCGCGCTTTTCGATAGGCCGCGCACGCGATTGAAGACGGGGTTGCCGTCCTCGTCCGTAATGGTGCTGTTGGCGATGGCGTATATCTCGTCACCGCGCTGCAAGTGGAAGCCGTCCGAGAAGGTGGCGTCCGCGGGGAAGCCCTTTACGACGTCTTTGATGAGGTGTTCGTTGTATTGGGTGGTCGTCATGACGATGCCGATACTGCTGTCCGAGGTCTGCGCGTACAAAGTGTCCGTCAGATAGGTGTAGTTGTCGAGGCTGTCCAAAACGGCCTCGGCGGCCACGAAGTCGAGGTCGTCTACGTCCAATTCGCCGATGTAGTTGGCTTCGATAAGCCCCAAAGCCGTCTGCAACATATCCATTTTGTCGATGGTGCGTTCTTCTTGACGGCAACCGACGGCGCCTGCCGCTACGATTAAGACCAATATAATGCACAGTATTCCCAACGAGACTTTTTTCATACTTCTTCTCCTTCGTCGCCGTCGACGCGCCACTCGCTCGAGGCGTCATATACGGGCGCTCGGCCTTCCAATACGGCCGAGGTTTTTTGCCCTACGTCGAGCCGTCCTTCGACGACCACGTTGCGGTCCGCGCTTTCCAAAACGCTGTACCATTTGCCCTCCGTCCACAGCACGTTGCGCACCGCGTATTCGTCGCCGTCCGTGAGGCGATACATGGAGGGCGATATGCCCGCGAGGACGCGTTTGCCCTCGTAGGTGGGGGGGTAATTCGCTACCACGACGCCTCCTTCCGTGTGCACGGCACCGTCTTTGGCCACGCCTTCGACCGCACGCCAAAAAGGGTTGGTTTGGGTGGCGACGTACACCGAGGGTTTGGTGCGCTTGAGCGTGGCGGGCAGGTCGTGAGCCAACAGGTAGCCGTTGGACAATACGGCGACTTTTTCGCCCAGACTCATCACCTCGTCTATGCTGTCCGTCGCGTAGAGCACTACGCCGCGATAGTCGCGCAAGAAGCGGGATAGCGTCCAAAAGATCGCCCGTCTGTCGTCTTGCCTGAGACGCGCCAAGGGATTGTCGATAAGCAACACTTTGCGCGGGAACAAGGCGGCGCGGGCCAACGCCAAGCGAACTTTGACGGCCTCGTCGGCGCGGTAGGTCGGGTTGTCGAGAAAGGTCTTCTCTAATCCCCATTGCTTGAGAAGGGGCGCTAGAATGCCCGCCCACTCGGGTTTGGGCACCTTGCGAATGCGCAAGGGGTAGGTCAGGTTGTACCATAGACTGCGCCGATTGAACAGCGCGAGATCGTCGAAGACCATGCCCACGTCGCCGCCTTTGCCTGCGTCGAGGGGGTGGCCGTCCAATAGGATCTCGCCGTCGTATCGATTGATGCCCGCGATACATTTGAGAAGAGCCGTCTTGCCGCCGCCCGCTTCGCCGTACAAAACGCCGACGCCTTCGCCAAAGGTGAGGGAGACGTCGTGCAGGCACTCCGCGTGCCCGAAAAAGGATAGATGCAGGTGGTTGACGGTCAATTCCATATAGATATCATATAACTATCCTTTGGAAAAGTCAAGCATACCCCGAGGCTGGGGGCGTATATTATAGTATGAAACCGTTTTGGGAGGATATTTGTCGCGCCGCTCGCGCTACGGGCGTGCTGGTGGCTACCTTGGTGGGTGCAGGCTACGCCACGGGGCGGGAGATGAGCCAATATTTCGGCGAGGCGTCGTGGGCGACGTTGATTTTGGCCGCCGTGTTGATCGCGCTGTTCTCGATGGCGTTTCTCTACGTGGGTGCCAAAGGCGGGGAGAGGCGGGGCAAGTTGTTCAAAGTCTACGAAGTGGGGCTTTCGGTGCTGGCCGTGGTGAGTTGCGGCGTGATGGTGGCGGCGGGCAAGGCCCTGCTGTCGAGCGCTTGGACGGCGCTCGTCATTGCCTTGGTGGGCGTGTTGATTTGCTTGACGGACAAGGTTTTCCACGCGGCCAACGTGGCGGCGGTGCCCATTTTGCTGTTGTTGGTGGCCGTCGTGGCCTTTCGCGCGCCCTCGGTGGCCGTGGGTACGGCGTTTTTGCCCCTGTCCGCCGCCAACTATGCGGGAATGAATCTGCTCTTTGAGGGGGAACTCTTGCGCAGGGAAGGGGAGGGTATGCGCCCCCGCGCCATTCTCATGGCGGGCGTGGGCATCGCCGTGTGTATGGGGCTGTTGCTTTGCGCGATGCACGGGGTGGTGGGCGCGTCGCCCTCCGAATTGCCTTTCGCGGACGCGGCGGACGCGATGGGACTGTCGGCTTTGGCCACGGGCGTGATCTTGCTGTCCGTGCTGACGTCCATCGCGGGCGGTATGCGGGTGGCGCTGACCGTGTGGTGCGAGCGGATGCCGCAGTCGGTGGCGGCGCTGTTGGCCTTACTGGTTGCCCTGTTGGTGGCGGTGATCCCTTTCGCCACCTTGGTGCGCTACGTCTATCCCGTCCTGGGGTGGCTGGGCGTGGCGGTGGTGGTCGTCTATACCGCGATCGCCGTGTACGCGTTGACGAAAGGTCGCGTGCGCGGGGGTAAAAGGCCCGTTTGGCGACGAAGCGCGGGGTGCTTTGGGCAAAAACTCGGAAAAAAGGGGGAATATTAGCGAAAAAACCCTATTGACATAGGCGGCATAATAAGATATAATATAGGAAGCAAAACGCAAGTTTTTGGAGGTAAATTATGAAATTAAGAAAGATTTTCAAAAATAAATTGGCGTTCTCGTTGGTCGAATTGGTCGTCGTTATCGCCATTATGGCCATTTTGGCCGGTGCCGTCGCGGGTGCCGTCGTCGGCGTGCGTGACAACGCCAACAAGAACCAAGTGCAGACCGCGGCATCCGAGGTGTCCAAGCAGTTGCAGTTGGCTATCGCCGGTGAAGGCGACGCGGGATGGTTGTCCAACACGATGGACGCCGCCAACGTCGTGAAAAATCTCAAGAAAGTGTTGTCCGGTTTCGGCGTGGATAACGCCAACATCTATACCGGTACGTTGAAAACGCCCGAGGGCGACGCGCCTTATCTGCAAGTCCCCGCCAAACCCTCCGCGGGTTGGTTGAAGACCACTTCCTCGTTCCTCATCTACACCGGCAAGAAAAAGGTCACCGTTACCTTGAACGGTGAGACCGGCTTGTGCACTGTCGGTTCCATCACCGCTTACTCCTGATAACCGAGATATAGAGCACTAAATCGTTTGAAAGACAAAAGGGCAGTTTGGTACTGCCCTTTTTCGTGCGCATTTTTGCGGCGTTCCGTGTGGTGAAAGTATCTCGAATGGGGAAAGTATAGCACCACTTATCGTTGCTCGTAGGGGGCATTGGGGAAGTGTCTGCGTGGCGAATGCGTAGGCGGGGGAATCAAAAAGTGCCTTGCAAAATGCGTAGGCGGGGCATTGGGGAAGTGCTTTGCAAAGTGCGTAGGTGGGACGTTGAAAAAGTGCCTGCGTGGCGAAGCGCGTAGGCTGTGTGGGCGTTGGAAAAGCACCCGTGGCGCGATGGCGGAGGGTGCGGCGTTCGTCGGGCGCGGGTAGATGGGTCAGGGGGCGATCATAGAAAGAAGCGCTTTCATTTTGTCGCGTTGCTCGGGGGTGAGCATGGGCGCCATTTGGTCGTAAAAAGCCCGTAACGTATCCGCGTTCAGGGTGCCGTCGGCCTTGGCGCGGGCGGCTTCTTGCATCAAAAGAGACGTGAGGTCTCCCTCGTTCATTTTGGCTAAGTCCTCGACGGATTTGGCCGCGTCGGCGGGTGCGCCTTGGGGCGCGGCGTTGTTTCGTTTGTCCTCGCGTTGTTCTCGAAAAGATTTCATATCAAAAATGGTTGTATTGCACTGAATCGTCGGGCTTTGCGCCTTGCGTAGGCTCGGCGTTGGCCGTGCCCAAAGCGCGCATAAGGGCGGCCATGGCGGCGTACCGCGGGTCGTATTGCGCCAAAAGCGCCAATAGGGCGGTGGGCGTCGGCCCATCCCTACGGATACTCTCCACCGTTTTGATGACGCGCAAGGTCTTGTCCAAGTCCTGCGTGTTTTGCCCCGCCATTTTGAGGGCCGCCGCTAAGGCTTCCGAATTGACTTCCATACTTGTATATATGCGGAAAGGTTGCTGGGTGTGCGGGGACGGCAAAGGCGTAGGTGAAGTTTTCGCTACGCGAAAGTGAAGTTCGCTTTGCGAGTGAAGTTCAAGGCATAGCCTTGAGTGAAGTTTGCGCGGGGCGCAAGTTGTGGTAGGGAATAGATAGGGGCAATGAAGAAGACGTTAGTGCCTCTAACAGGGGGATCCCTTGCGCCATCGCTGCGCTCCGGGCAATAGACCGCCTGCCTCGGGATGACGTGTGTGAACGTGAATTGCAACTTCGTTGCGTTGCGGAAAGGTTGCTGGGTGTGCGGGGACGGCAAAGGCGTAGGTGAAGTTTTCGCTACGCGAAAGTGAAGTTCGCTTTGCGAGTGAAGTTCGAGGCACAGCCTTGAGTGAAGTTTGCGCGGGGCGCAAGTTGTGGCAGATAGAGCCTGTCGGCGAGAGGGCAAATTGTTTTGGGCGTGCAAATCGCTTGACTTGGCTTGGACATTAGCGGTATAATGTAAGGGCATTAGGGGTGACGGTAGTCTGAGATAATACCCTTTGAACTTGTGGAGTTAATACTCGCGTAAGGAATATGCAAAGGCTGCCGTATTTGTATGCGGCGGTTTTTTGTTGCCCTTGCCAAAAGGAGACAAATATGGATTTCAGTTTGAATTGGAGCAACCTTAAAACAATTTGTATGTGGTTCGGCATCATCTTCGGCGCGTTGAGCCTCGCTTTGGGCATCGCCGTGTTCGTCAAGCGGCGGGAGAAGTTTCGCGCGTTCCTTAGGACATGGTTCGGCTTCGTCGTCGTGTTCGCCGTCGTGACGGGCGTGTATGCGTTGGTGCTGACCTGCCGCGAGATGGTCGCCGAGGGCAACTTTATCCCGCAACTCTTCTATCCCATCGCGGCCACCTTGTTGTGGACAATCGCGGGGCTATTGGCGCTGCTAATCGTTTGGTTGGTCAAGCGCAGCGCCGCCCGCGTGGTCGGGTTCGTGTGGGCCGCGGGTATATTGGCGGGCCTCGTGGCCGCCATCGTCGTGTTGAGCCGCTACTACGTAGAGGTCATCGACCCGTCGGGGTATTACGCCAACGTCAGCACGGTGGCCTTGGCCATCGGCGCGGTCGTTTTGGTGGTCGCCCTCGTCACGTTCGCCGTCTTCTGCGGGCGCAAGACGGACAAGGAAGAGGAGACGCACTCCATCGTCTTCGCGGGCGTGTCGGTGGCGCTGTCGTTCGCGTTGAGTTACGTCACCTTTTTCAAAATGCCGCAGGGCGGTTCTATCACCCTGACGAGTATTTTGCCGTTGCTCGTGTACAGTTATCGCTTCGGTACGCGCAAGGGTATCGTGGCGGGCTTGGTGTACGGCTTGTTGCAGGCCGTGCAAGACCCGTGGATCATTCACCCCGCGCAGTTTTTGCTGGATTACCCCTTGGCCTTTGCCATGCTCGGCCTGTGCGGATGGCTGAAAGACTTGCGTAACGTCAAGGTCAACGACTTCGCGTCCTTCCTCGTGGGCGGCGTTACGTGCGTGCTACTACGCTACGTTTCCCACGTCATTAGCGGTATCTTCGCCTTTTCGTCCTACGCGATGGAAGGGTACGGCGCGGTGGCCTGGGGCTTCTTGTACAACACGTTCTGCCTGGTGGACGGCGCTATCGCCATAGCGGCGGGCGCGCTGTTGTTCGCCAACAAGGGCGTGCGCAGATTGGTGTTCGAGGGTACGCCGCGCAAAGTCCCCGCGCCCAAGGCGGAGGAAAAGGCGGAAGGAGCCACCGCCGCTTACGTTCCCAAGGAGGAAACCGTCGCCCAAGAAGAGGTAGCCCAAGAGACCGCCAAAGAAGAGGAGAGCGCCGAGAAAGAAGAGGGCGCACCCATTGCGGACGGCGAATGATAGCGCAATCGGTTGACTATGGTCGGCGGTTGTGATACAATGGGACTACCAACCAAAAGGAGAACATTATGAGCGCTGTTTTTTTCGATACGGATTGTGAACTGTGGTACACCCAAGCGGACGAATTGGGCGTCCACGTCATCGGTATGCCCTATACCATCGACGACGAGGAGACCTTTTACGACTTCGGTCGCAATACCGATTTTAAGGCGTTTTACGATAAGATGCGCGCGGGCAGTATGCCCGTCACGTCGGCTTTGAATCCCCAACAATACGTGGAGATATTCGAGCCTTTCTTCGCCAAAGGCGAAGAGATTTTCTATATCAGTTTTTCCCATCGGCTTTCGGGCACTTTTGAGCACTTGGAGGCCGCCCTCAAGGAGTTGAACGCCAAATATCCCGGCGTGAAGTTTACGCGCTTCGATACGTTGAGCATCTCGGTGGGCGCGGGCTATCAGGTGTATTTCGGCGTGAAGTACCTCAAAGCGGGGCACACGGTGGAGGAGACCGTCGAGTTCCTCTCGGAATTCACCAAACACGTCTGCACCGAATTTATGGTGGACGACCTGCATCATCTGCACCGCGGCGGTCGTTTGTCCGCCGCTTCGGCCGTGCTCGGTACCATTATGGGTATCAAACCCATTCTGCACGTCACGGACGAGGGTACCTTGGAAGTGTTCGCCAAGGCCAAAGGAGAGAAGAAAGCGTTGGCAACACTCATGGACACCTTGCGCGAAGCGGGCGATCGCTTGGACGAATATCCCATCTGCATAGTGGACGCCGATAACCCCGCGTTTGCCGCTAAGTTGGAAGAAAGCGTCCGCGCGGAGTATCCCAAGACCGAGATTTGGCACTATCCCGTCGGCCCCGTCATCGGCACCCATTGCGGGCCGGGCACCGTGGGCATTATCTTCTACGCCAAGCATCGCTGAAACGAATATACCGTGCAATGCGCCCCCTCTTTGAGGGAGTGTTTTGTTGAGAAATGACTAAAAAATGGATAAGTTTCAATTAAGAAATTTGACAAAAACTTGTCTATGCGCGCGCGTTGTGCTAAAATACATCATAAGCTGAGGATATAGGCCTATAAACGGGGCTTATATTCTTTATGCAACTTGCCCATCGCGGCTTCATCAAGAGGAGATAGACATGAGTGAAAAAGTAGAAAAAATCGCAATCATCGATTTGGGTTCCAATACGGCGAGACTGGTGCTGGTAAACGTGTACGAAGGCGGTTTTTTTGTGGTATTCGACGAGTTGAAAGAGACTGTCCGCTTGGGACAGGATATGGATATTGACGGTTTCTTGCGCCCCAGCCGTATCGAGCAGACCAAGAAAACCCTGTTGATGTTTCGTCGCTTCTGCGACAGTAACGGTATCGAGAAAATATTGGCGTACGCTACGGCGGCCGTCCGTCGCGCCAAGAATCAAAAGAGTTTTTTGGAAGAAGTCAGCGTAACTTGCGGTATCAAACTGAAGGTGCTGACCAGCGAAGAAGAAGGACTGTACACCTATACGGGCGTCATCAACAGTATGGATATACCCAAGGGTATCATCATGGATATGGGCGGCGGCAGCACGCAATTCGTCTACTACAACCGCCGCAATATTTTGGCGCAGACCACCTTGCCTTTCGGTACGGTGACCTTGACCGACCTCTTTAAGGGCAGCGGATTGAAACCCGAAGAAAAGGCCGAGAAGATAGAGGAGTTCGTCCGCGAGAGTCTGGAAGACGTGGAATGGCTGAACAACGTGGACCCCGAAGTGCGGTTTATCGGCGTGGGCGGCAGTTTCCGCAACCTCGGCAAGATCAGCCGCAAACTCAAACGCTACCCTCTCGAAAAGGCGCATAACTACGTTTTGGACGGCGAGGAGTTCGAGCGGGTGTACGACACCATAAAGGTGCTGCCCATCGACCGCACGATGAAGATAAAGGGCTTGTCCTCGGGGCGCGCCGATATCTTCCCGTCGGCCCTGAGCGTAATGAAAGCGGTGATGGATTGCGCCGGCTTCAAGTCCATTACGGTGTCGGGCTGCGGTCTGCGCGAAGGCGCTATGTTCCGCTACGCCGTGCCCTCGGTCAACGAGAAGCCCATCAACGACATTTTGGGCTATAGCCTGCAAACCCTCGTGGTCTATTTCAACGAAAATCAGGAGCACGCCAAACATGTGGCCGACCTGAGTATGCAGTTGTTCAAACAACTGAAGGTGCTACATAAATTGCCCCGCGCCTACTTCAAGGTGCTGCGCGTAGCCGCCATTCTGCACGATTCGGGCGCTACCATCAAGTATTACGACCACCCAAAACACAGCGCCTACGTCATACTGAACAGCAGTATCTACGGCATTTCGCAAAAGGAGATCGTGATGGCGGCCTTCGTCGCTTCGGCGCACAAGAAGGGCGAGCCCGACGAGGAGTTCAACCGCTATAAGTGTATGCTGACCGAGGAGGATATCGCCGCCGTGTACAAGATGGGCGTCATCCTCAAAATCGCCGAGAGTTTCGACCGCAGTATGAGCGGACTGGTGACGGGTATCAACTGCGACGTGCTGGGCGACAGCGTGATCATGCAGACCGAATCCACGGGCGATTGCTCGTTGGAGATCCAAGACGCTTTGTCCTGCCGTAACGAGTTCAAACGCGCCTACGGCAAAAACGTGGAGATACTATGAAGCGCAAGATCCGTTCGAGCCTCGTCATAGCCATCGCGTGCCTAATAGTGGGTGTGACCATCATCATCGTCAACTATGCGTTGGACAATACGGGCGGCAGGGGCTACAGCAGCAGTATGAGCACGCTGGGCGACTATCGCCGCTCCCTCGTGATGGTCATCTCGGCCATCTCGTTGTCCGCGGCGGCCGTCGTGATGATGGTGATGAGCCTCATTACCTTTATGAAGCGCAGACAGGCCGAGGACGAGGAATTGCTGCGCCGACTCGACGAAGAGGAACGAGCGGCCGCAAAAGAGGAATCGGACGACGCGTAACGAATGAAAGAGTAGAGCCTTCGCCGCCAAGCGAAGGCTTTTTTGTATACCGCGGGGCGCAAGCGCATACTGTATGGTATGGCTTGGCAAGAGGATTTACACGACTTTATCAAAGATTTATCCACGGGCGTACACGTGTGGGGTACGGACGCGGTGGTGGAAGGGCATAAGGGCCTGTTGACTTATACGCCTACCCTCGTCAAGGTGCGCCGCAAAAAAGGCTCGGTGACCATCGAGGGCGAGGGGCTGTCCGTGCGGGCGGTCAGCCGCGACGAAGTGTGGATAACGGGCGACGTAAAGGCGGTGCGGATAGATGCGTAAGCGCTTCGAGGTGTGTACGGTATGCCACGGCCGCGTGCTGAATTGTCTGTGTCGCAAAGGGGTGCGCGTTACCGGCGTCCGCGCCGAGGGCCGCAAACTGTCTTTTGTGGCGGCGGGGGAGAACGTGCGCCTTTGCGAAGACGCTTTGGGCGGCGCGTGTTTTGGGTACACCGCCCGCGAGGTGGGTGTGGGGGCGTGGGTGCGCTCGCTTTGGCGCCGTCCCGCCTTGTGGATAGCCGCCCTCGTGGTATGCGCCGCTTTGGGCGTGGCGCTAAACGTGGTGTGGAAAACCGAGGTCGACTGTACGCCCGAATTGGCGCCCAAGGTGTACGCGGCGCTCGCGGAGGCGGGCTATGCCTCGCCGCGCTTCCGCAACGAAGTGGATACGACGGACGTCAAAAACCGCCTGACCGCCATAGACGGCGTGGCCCTCGCGTCCGTGCGCGTCAAAGGGGTTTGGCTGGAAGTCGAAGTCAAAGAAGAATTGCCCAATGGGGAGACCGCCGTCCATACGGGCGCCATCGTGGCCGCGTGCGATTGCGTAGTGACGCGTATAGTCGTCGAGCGAGGTCGCGCTATGGTGGCGGCGGGGGATAGCGTGCGAAAAGGGGACGTGCTGATAGCGCCCGAATATCTGGTGGACGCCGACCGAGACGTCACCTTGCCCACCCAAGCCGTGGGCGAGGTCTACGGCTATACGTACCCCGCTTATACGTACCAATACGCCGAACGCACCTTTGAGAAAACGCGCACGGGCGAGGCGGTGCGCCATACCCGCATAACCGCCTTTGGGCATACCTTCGGCGAACGGGAAGCCGCGCCCTATCCGCAATACGAAGAGGAAGTCGAAAAATTCGTCCTCGGCGCTTGGTTTCCCATAGAGATCGAGCGCGTGACCTATTACGAAACGACCGAGCAGGCCGAATTTCGCCCGTTTGCCCTCGAAAAAGAGCGTATTATCGAAGAATGTTTTGCACAAATCCGCGCACATCTTAAAAAATCCGTGCAAATCTTGCGCGAATGGTGTATAATAGATAATATGGGCAGTATATATCGTGTACGCGCGTATGCGGAAGTCGAGCAACGCGTGGATATATACGGAGATGAAGGATGAAAGTTGTCAATTTACCGATGGATATAGCCACGGCCATGGCCGTCGTGGGCGCATACGACACCAACGCGCGTCTTTTTGCCAAGCAGCTCTCGGTGGACGTCGTCTCGAAGGGGGACGTGCTCTCGATAAGCGGCGAGGAGGCGGACGTGGACGTGGCCGTGCGCGCGTTGAACGCGCTGGCGCCTATGGCGCGCGAGGGGGAGGAAATCAAACCCCGCGACGTGATGGGCGTGATCGCGTTGGCCCGCGAAGGCGCGGAAGGGGACTGGTACGTCGCCCGCCGCACCATCGCCGTCACTTCGCGCGGCAAGACGGTCAAGTGCCGCACGGTGGGTCAGCACCGCTATATGCGCTTGGTGGACGGCAACGAATTGGTGATCTGCGTTGGCCCCGCCGGTACGGGCAAGACCTATCTCGCCGTGGCGCGCGCGGTGTCCGCCTACCGCAACAAAGAGGTGGAGCGCATCGTCCTGACGCGCCCCGCGGTGGAAGCGGGCGAGCGATTGGGCTTTTTGCCCGGCGATATGCAACAAAAGGTGGACCCCTATCTGCGCCCCCTCTACGACGCGTTGGCCGACCTGTTGGGGCAGGACAACTTTTTGCAATACGCCCAAAGGGGGATTATCGAGGTGGCGCCCTTGGCCTATATGCGAGGGCGCACGCTCAACAACTCGTATATCATCTTGGACGAGGCGCAGAATACCACCGTGGAGCAGATGAAAATGTTTCTCACCCGTATGGGTGAGGGTAGCCGCGTCATCGTGACGGGCGACGCGACGCAGATAGACCTGCCGCGCGGGCAAAAGAGCGGCCTTTTGGACGCGTTGGACGTCCTTAAAGACGTGGAGGGCGTGGGGATATGCCGCCTCAACTCGGGGGACGTGGTGCGCCACGACCTCGTGCAACGTATCGTGGACGCTTACGACAATTACCATAGGGAAGAAACTTCTACCAAAAAGGACGAAGAGGACTGAGTATGAGCAAACTGAACGAAAAAACCAAAACCGCATTGATATCCTACGCGTTGTCGGTAGGGTTCGCCATCGTGCTGGCGGTATGCGCTATGTGTATGACCTTTACGGACGGCAAGTTCCAGATCCCCGCCTTGGGCGTGGTGGTCATCGGTCTGGTGTACGTCGCCATTTTCGCGGTCGCCAACAGCATAGGCGCGTTGTACCGCCTGAATATGTACAAGAATATGGCGGTGATGTACATTTCCACGTTGCTTTCGGTGTTGTGCGTGCTGGTGTGTATGCGCTACCTGCAGGTGGTGTTCGTGCCCCTATTGGTGTGCAGTCTTTTGACCGTGCTGTTGGTCAACAAGCGCAGCGCGTTCGTCATCAACTTCTCCTGCTTCGCGGTCATTTTGACGATGTACGTCATCCGCTGGCTCTACGTGGACCATGCGTTCAATGTGGCGGGCGTGGTGTATCTTCTTCTTAAACTCATTTCTTCTTCGGCGGTCATCGCCTTTTATCGTCCCAACTATAACCGCATTTCCCTTATCGGCGAGGTGGTCGTGGCGGGCATTTTGACGTCCCTTTTGTGCGTGGCCGTGTCCGTCGTCTTCGACGATACCACCGATATCATTTCCAGCGTGATGTGCGGTTTGTGGTATTTGGTGTCGGACGTGGCGTCGCTACTATTGTGCCTCGTACTGTCCCCCGTGCTGGAGTGGGTGTTGAGGCTCGAAACCAACCTCAAATTGCTCGAATATATCAGTTTTGACCAGCCTCTTCTCAAAGAGTTGAGCGAGAAAGCGCCCGGTACCTTCCACCACAGCCTTGCCGTAGGCAATTTGGCCGAGCGGTGCGCCAACGCCATCGGCGAGAACGTCAACCTGGCCAAAGCGGCGGCCTATTTCCACGATATCGGCAAACTGCAAAGCCCCGAGTTTTTCAGCGAGAACCAAACGGACGGCTACAACCCCCACAACGATTTGACCTTTGAAAACAGCGTCAAGATCATCACGCGCCATACCGAAGTGGGCTACAAAATGCTCACCGAAAAGCACTTCCCCAAATTGCTGGCGGACGTCGCAAGAGAACACCACGGCGACAGCACGGTGGGTTACTTCTACGTGCAGGCGCTCAATATCACCGAAGGTACGGTGGACAGCAGTACCTATCGCTATCCCGGCCCTCGTCCGTCCAACCGCATTTCGGCCATCGTGATGATAGCGGATACGGTGGAGGCCGCCACCCGCGCCAAGAAACTGACCACGAGAGAGGAGTTGTATCCCCTGATCGACAAATTGATTAAGGACAAGCGTGAGTCGGGACAATTCGACAACTGCGACATTACCATGCGCGAATTGGCCCTCATCCGCGACACGTTGGTGGAGGCCTTGGTCGGCACCAACCACCAGCGCGTCAATTACCCCGACAAGAAAAAAGAACGCTAAGGGCAGCGGGACAAGCCGCTACTTGCGAAAAAATACACGTTGAAAAGAGGTTTTTATGATTAGTACCTATATGATTTCCGCCGCCGAAAAGGAGCAACTTACCCGCGCGTATTACGCGGTTTTGCGCAACTTGGAACTCGAGGATTGGTTCGAGATTGACTTCACCGTGGTAGGGCAAAGTACCATACGTTCCCTCAATCTCGAGCACCGCAACGTGGATAAGGTGACGGACGTGCTGAGTTTTCCCGCCGTGGATTTTACCTTTCCTATCTGTATGTGCGATTACCAAGCGGACATTAATCCCGAGACGGGCAAACTGTTCTTGGGCGATATCATGATTTGCCGCGCCAAGGTGCGCCGCCAAGCCAAGGAGTACGGGCACAGCGAATTGCGCGAGTTCGTCTATTTGGCCGTGCACGGTATGCTGCACCTCTTTGGGTTTGACCACGTTACGCCCGAGGGAGAGGAGGATATGAACGCGCACCAAAAGGCCATTATGAAGGAATTGGGGATAGAGCGATGAAGGTCGGTTTTTTTGCGATATTGGGCAAGCCCAACGCAGGCAAGTCCACCTTGACCAACGCGTTGGTGGGCGAAAAAGTCAGCATCGTATCCTGGCGGCCGCAGACTACGCGCAATAAGATCAACGGCATCGTCAACGGCACGTTGGGGGGAGAGGAGTATCAACTCGTGCTCACCGATACCCCCGGTATACAGCACGGAAAAGACCGCTTGAGCGTGTATATGCAGGCCAGCGTGTCCGCGGCGCAAAAAGGCTCGGACGGCGTGGTCTACGTCATTGACGGCGGGCGCAGGCTGGACGAGGAGGAGTTGGCCGAAGTCAAGCGGCTGGCCGCGACCACGCCCAAAATGGTGGTGGCCGTCAACAAAATGGACGAGGCACCAAGGGAGCAATTCGTGTCCGTGTTATCCTTGCTGAACGGGGTGGAGGGCGTGGAAATCGTGCCCATAAGCGCCGAGAAAGGGGAGAATCTGGACGTATTGACGGAGATCCTCGTCAAGGATTTGCCCGAAGGGCAACCTTTCTATCCCGACGACATTTCGACGGACAGCACCCTGCGCTTTATGGCGGGGGAGATCGTGCGAGAAAAAGTGCTCAAGTTTTTGCAGGACGAGATACCGCACGGCGTGGGCGTGGAGATCGTCAAGTACCTAAGCCGCGAGGACGGCGTGGAAGAGATACACGCGGATATTATCTGCGAGAAACCCAACCATAAGCCCATCATCATCGGCAAGAAAGGGGAGACTTTGAAGCGCATCGCCACCGCCGCAAGAAAGGAAATGGAAGACCTCGCCGGTTGCCCCGTCTTCCTCAAATTGTGGGTGAAAGTGCGCGAGAATTGGCGGCAAAGCCCCGATACGCTGTCTATCCTCGGGTATGATATTAAGGACCTGAAAGACGACGAGTAAGCGGACGGTGCGTGAAATGGGCGATTGAGCGCGCATTCGCTCGTTCGCAGGCACCACGTACAAGAAGTACGTTGGGTACCCGCATCGCTCGTTTGAATACACGCTCACTCATCCCATTTGACGCACCGTCGTCGTCACGCAGGAAGAGTTTTGCAAAAAGACGAAAAAGGCGATCGAGCGCGCATTCGCTCGTTCGCGGGCACCACGTACAAGAAGTACGTTGGGTACCCGCATCGCTCGTTTGAATACACGCTCACTCATCCCATTTGACGCACCGTCGTCGTCACGCAGGAAGAGTTTTGCAAAAAGACGAAAAAGGCGATTGAGCGCGCATTCGCTCGTTCGCGGGCACCACAGTTCGCCATAGGCGAACGTTAGGAAAAAAAGCACCGCTTCCCAAGAGGGAAACGGTGCTTTTTTGTTGATTTTTTGTTTGGACGTTTGGGCTTGGTAGCGTATATTTTTACTGAATTTTTCCGTCGTGGCAAAGCGGATTGGTGGGGAAATAATCCGTTTATTTGCCCAAAATAGCGTCCGCGACCATCAGGCCGTTGGCACCCGCTTGGGCTAAGCCTCTCGTCACGCCCGCGCCGTCGCCGATGGCGTACACGTGGGGTTTGATGGCGAAAGAGTCGTCGATGAACTGCGGCCGAATGCTGTAGAACTTGGCCTCGATGCCGTAGAGGAGCGTATCGTAGTTGGCGGTGCCCGGCGCAATCTTGTCCAACGCGTAGATGGTCTCGATGATGTTGTCTAACTGCCGCTTGGGCAGGCACAGGGATAGGTCGCCCGCCACAGCCGCCAAGGTGGGGCGCACGGTGGACTGCGCCAAACGATGCTCGTTGGTGCGTTGGCCGCGAATGAGGTCGCCGAAGCGCTGGACGATGACGCCGCCGCCCGCCGTCATATTGGCCAATTTGCAGATGTGCTTGGCGTACTCGATGGGCTTGTTGAAGGGCTGGGTGAAGCGCGACGTGGACAAAATGGAGAAGTTGCTGTTCGCGGTCTTCTTGGCGGGATCGGCGTTGGCGTGGCCGTTGACGGTGAGAATGCCATCGTTGTTTTCGATGACCACTTCGCCGCCCGAATTGAAGCAGAACGTCCTCGTGGTGTCCCCGTATCCCTTGGTGCGGTACACGATTTTTGGCTCGTAAATCTCCCGACTGATGCCTTCCCACACGATGCGGGGCAACTCGACGCGGACGCCGATGTCCACTTGGTTGTTGTCTACCGCCACGCCCAACTTGGTGCATTGGTGACCGAACCACTCGCTGCCGCTGCGGCCGATGGCGATGATGAGTTCGTCATAGCGGTAGGTCTTGCCGTTGGAGCAGACCACCGCGTGCCCGTCCGCCTCTATCTCGGTGACGGCCGTGGACAAAAGGAAGTCCACCTTGGTGGACAGATAGCGATACAGTGCGCTCATCACCTGGAAGTTGCCGTCCGTGCCTAAATGCTTGACCGTGGCCTGCAAGGCGTGCAGGTCGTACTCCAGACACTTCTTTTTGAACTCGTCCGAGGGGAAATACTGCTTGTCGGTGGCGCCGAATTCGTTGAGAATGTCGGACACTTGGCCGATGTAGCGCATGGTCTCCTCGGTGCCCGCGATGTCTTGCAACCAGCCGCCGTACTCGGTGGTGATGTTGAACTTGCCGTCCGAGAAAGCGCCCGCGCCGCCTACGCCCTCCATAATGGAGCATTGGGGGCATTTGAGACACTTGTCGGCCATGCCGTGCGTGAGAGGGCAGACGCGTTTGTCAAGCCCTTTGCCGCGCTCGATGACCAGCACTTTTTTGTCGTTGGAAAGGCGGTATGCCGCCATCAGGCCGCCGATGCCGGCGCCTACGATGATTACGTCGTATTTATCCATAATTTACCTCACACCGCATTATAGCATACTCGCGCCGAGATTGCAAGCGCAAAAACGCATTCGCCTTGTTTTGCGCGTATTCGTGTGGGTTTTTCTTCAAAAGTAAGGGAAACCGCAAAAGTTTTTTAGAAAATGTCGCTCAAACTATGGAAAAATGCGTAGATATGTTGTATAATAATACATAACTAAAATTGTGCGCACTCGCGCACCCAAGGAGACGCTATGAATATTTGGAAAGAAGTCAACCCCACGCGCGTTATGCCGCACGATTTTTTGGCGGTAATCGAGATACCCAAAGGTTGCAAAAACAAATATGAATTGGACAAAGAGACGGGATTTCTCATCCTCGACCGCGTGCTGTATACGTCCACGCACTATCCCGCCAACTACGGGTTTATCCCGCGTACCTACGCCGACGACAAGGACCCCTTGGACGTCTTGGTGATTTGTTCGGAAAACATAGTGCCCCTATCCCTCGTGCGTTGCTACCCCATCGGCGTGATGTCTATGACCGACGAGGGCGCGTTCGACTACAAAATCATCGCCATTCCCTACGGCGATCCCACCTATAATTATTGCCGCGACATCAGCGATTTGCCCCACCATATCACGGACGAGATCCGCCACTTCTTCACCGTCTACAAGACGTTGGAGCACAAGGTGACCTCGGTCATGGCGATCATGGGCAGGGAGCGCGCCTTGGAAATCATCCAAGAGTCCATCCAGATGTTCCGCGATAAATTCGGCGAATAATGCGGCTCGACCGATTCGCCAAACAACTGGAGGAAGGGGTGCAACCCGTCTACTTCCTCAAGGGCGACGAATATCAGGCGGGCAAGGCGCTCGCTATGCTGACGGCTTTGGCGGACGCCAACGAAGTCAACGTGTTTACCCCGTTGGAAAAGGTGGAGGACGCGCTGGCCGCTTTGGACAGTTTCCCGATGTTCGGGGGGCGCCGCGTGGTCGTTATGCAGGACGTCGCCTCGTTCAAAGAAGAGGAGCGGGACGCTCTGACGGACTATTGCGCGAATCCCACCGATACGTCCGTATTGGTGTTTTACCGCTGCGGTTGGGCGCCCAAAGCGGCGCAGACGGTGGAGTTCGACAAACTCAAAGGGGAGGACTTCGCCGATTCGATGGTAGCCTATTGCCGCGAGCAGGGCATAAAAGCGACGCCATCGGCCCTGTCGTTGCTTCTCGCGTATTGCGGCGAGGACGCCCGTGTGGTGGAGGCCGAATTGGTCAAATTGGCCGCCTATACGGGCGGTGCGACCATAGACGAGGACGCGGTGAAGGCCGTCGTGACGGCTACGCCCGAGTACAAAATCTTCGCATTCGGCGATTTTGTCGCGCGCGGGAATTACGTGGGTGCGCATAAGGTGCTGGACAGTTTGTCTTCGGGCAACGATACAGGTCTCTTCTTGGGCAACGTCATCAATCACTATCGCCGTGCGTTCTACGCCAAAGTGAGCGGGTTGTCCGTGCCCGAGTTGGCCAAACTGTTGGGTGACGCCAAGGCCTTCACCATCACCAAGGCCCTGGAATCCGTGCGTTGCTACAGCGCAAAAACCCTGCTGGCGCTGCTGAAAACGCTGTATCGATTGGAATATGACTTCAAAAGCGGCAGAATGGGCCCCGCGGAAGCGCTCGACCTCGCCGTGGCCGAAGCCATCGAAAGGAGGAATACTTGAACAAAGTCTTAGCCAAAATCCCCATCGGGGTATTTACCGTCGTGTTGATGGCAGTGAGCGCGTTGGCTTCCGTGTATACGGGAAGTTCTTCGGCGGCTATGCTTGTGAACTACGGGTTGTCTCCCGTGGCGGCTACGGTCATCTACGTACTGCTTATCGGCGTGGCCTACGGCTTTATCGCCCGACTGTTGATACGGGTGGTGTACGCCATCGGCGACCGCATCTTTTTCCGTATGATGCACGCGGTGCCCGACTATAATCTGCGCCGTTTGCCCGTGGCCTACAACGACTTCGTGCGCTTCGCCGCGTTTTGGCTGATCGTCGCCAAGTTGTTCGAGGCTCTCTTTGTGTGTTTGCTCAATTATCTCGTGCCCGTGGGCTTCTACTTGTGGGAGTTCTGCGCGTCGCTGACGACCTTTGCTTGCCTCGTGGCGGCGTATCTTACGATGGACCATTCGTTCGTGCCCCCGTGGCAGAGCGGCAAGTGTTTCGTCGCCTTGGCGATACCCACTATCGTGCTGTTCGCGATAAGCGTTATTTGGTGAGGTGCCTATGAAAAAGAGATTGATTGCGTTTCTTGTTATAGTAGCTCTTGCCGTTACGCTCCTCGTGGGAACGGTTGCGCCCACGGCTTCGGCCGACGCGGACGCGTATAAGTACGTGGACGCGTATAAGGCGTTCGAGGACTTCGCCGGTATGTCCAACCGTACCGTAGGTACGGAGTTTGAGTTGGCCGCCGCCAACTGGCTGGCGCAAAAGTTGATCGCCTTGGGGTATGTCAACGCGGAGGGTTCATCCCTTTCCGCCGATATGTGCGTGCCGTTTACGTTCAGTTACAAACAGTCGGTCAATTATTTCCAATCGAAAGAGGTGACCGAGCATAGTTATAACGTGGTGGCCTACAAGCGTTGCGGGCGGGCGAACGCGCCCTTGCTGGTGATCGCCGCGCCTTATAGCAACGAGTTGACCTATGCCTACGACGGCTCCGCCGCCAAGTTGGAAGACGCCGCCTACAGCGCTTCTTCGGCGGGTGTATTGTTGTCCGTCGCCGCCAAATTGTACGCGGCGAAGGACTTGTCCTACGACGTGGCCTTTGCCTTTATGGGCGCAGAGTATTTCTATTCGGCGGGCACTAAGGCGTTTCTCCGTACCAATACGCAACCGCTCATAGGCGCGATATACCTCAGCCAAGTGGGCGTGGGCGACCACCTCAACGCCTATTACGACGAAGTGTCTACGCCGCACGGGGATTTCGTGGACGGCGAGGCCGCCAAGTGGAGCGACTACGATATTCAAGGCAAGCCATTCGACCCCGGCTATACCGCGCAGATATACGGCGGGGATCTGCCCTATGCGCACGTGGGACTGTCGGGCGGTAACTACATCTTTATGCAGGAGAACGTGCCCGCGGTGCACCTCTTCGGCTACAACTGGGCCGGAGGCGCGGCGGGTAGCGAGTCCGCCACCCACGGTGATATCGTCTTCACCGAGGACGATACCTTCGATAACCTCGTCAAATTGTACGGGCGCGACGCCATCGCCAAGCGCCTTAACGACGCCGCCGACTTTGTGAAAATCCTCGTCCTGCGGGACGCGGACTTCGCCGCGGCGCTCTCGGCTTCGGCCAATCGGCCTTCCTATCATCCGCTCGTTTCGGACGGTATGTATTACGGTCTCAAATGGGGGCTGGTCGGGTTGGTGATTCTCGTGACCGTCGCCTTGGCGTTGATGCTTGTTCGCAAGTCCAAAGAGGCGGGTACGCCCGACTTTTCGGTGAATAGCGAGTTCGTCAACGGGCAAGCCGCCGACGCGTCCTCTGCGGACGACGTGTTCGGCGAATACGGCGCGCCCGTCGAGGGCGACAGCGCCGACGTCGACACGGGAGAGGGTGACGACGGGGATTCGGATAGCAATAATACGGGCAATCCGCCCGATACCAACGATATCTTTGGGGAGTTTTAGACTATGGAAACCTTTCAAAACTTTATCAGCAACTTCGGTCTGACCTTTATCGTGGACGCCATCGTCATTGCGGCGATTTTGGTGTTCTTTACGGTCATCATCGCCAAGAAGCGCAACTTCTTGGTGCTCGTGCTGTTCTACCTCTACGTGGGCGCTTTCGCGGCCATCGCGTTCTTCAATGCCAAGACGGGCGGACAGATGTTCTACGTCGCCACGGCGGTACTGCGCTACTTCACGATATTCTTGGCCGTGATGTTCTGCGTGGTCTACCAAGCCGATCTCAAGAATATCGTCAGCCGCTTGCATACCAAGAACGACGACGTGCGCTACGTCGCGCACGGCAACAGCGAGGACGACTTGTTGGTGGCCGTCACCGAGATCGTGAAAGCCACGCAGGAACTCAGCAAAAACGATACGGGCGCGTTGATCATCGTGTGCGCGGGCTCCGTACCCGTCAACGTGGTGGAGACGGGCACCCGCTTGAACTGCTTGGTGTCTTCGGCCGTGTTGGAGAGCATCTTCAACACCAAGTCGCCTTTGCACGACGGCGCCGTCATCATCAAGGACAACACTATTTTGGCGGCGGGCTGTTTCTTGCCCCTGACCCAACGCGACGACCTCAGCCACGACCTCGGCACGCGCCATCGCGCCGCCATCGGCATTTCGGAAGAAGCGCCCGTGCTGTCCATCGTCGTGAGCGAGGAGTCGGGCATCGTGAGTATCGTCAAGAACAAGGGCGAGATCAAGCGCTACATGACCAGCGAGCGTTTGTCCGAGGAGTTGGAGCACGCCTACGGCATTACCTTTATCGGCAACAAGCGTCAACCCACCCATCGCTAAGCGCACGCGGCGCGTGCGAACGCGCGGGTTTTGGCGCAATTATATCAAATAGGTTGAAATAGTTTGGGTTATTTATGAAATCGCGCTCTTCGGGGCGCGATTTTTCGTATAGAAGGGCGAAAGGGCGCAATACTACCGGTATGGTATGGTACGGATGGATAGCATACGCCTTCTTGTGGCTCGTAGTTATTGCGGTGTTTCCCATACGCGTCGAAGTATACGTCGGATTTTCGTTGTTTGACGCAAAAATGGGGGTGCGCGTCGGCGTATTCGGTGCCAAAATACTCCGCGTGTGGCTAAGCCTCGAGGACAAAGAAGTGCTGCTGAACGGCAGACCATACCATGCCAAACGCCCCCAAAGCGGCCGTTCCCGACGAATGCGCGCGGTGAAGAAGGCGCACCTTGCGGTAAGTCTTCTCGCTCGTGCGGACGCTCGTTTCGCCCTCGATTGTATGGTAGGGTTTGCAAACGAGGAAAGGAATTGGGCGCTGGCGGCTTTGGCGGACGCGCTCTCTTTGCCCAAGACGACTATCGCCGTCTATCTGTCCCGAGAGCAGGTCTGCAAGGGAATGTGCAAGGGCAGGATAATCTTCACGCTGTGGGATCTTCTTGCCGCCCTTGCTACATAGGTTTACATACCGCGAGGGGGTAGCAAATGGATGATTTGATGACGCAAACTTTGACTTCGCTCAAAGATATGGTGGACTCGGACACGGTGATCGGCCGCGCCATTACGGCGCCCGACCGTACCGTGGTCGTGCCCGTATCGCGGGTGAGCGTGGGTATATTGTCGGGTACGGGCGACTACGCGCAGGACAAAAAGCAATCGCCCCTCAAGGCGGGCGGCGGCGGTGCGGGCGGCAGCGTCAACCCCGTCGGGTTTTTGGTGATGGACACGGTGGGCGTGCGCTTCGTGCCCATCGACAGGGAGGAACCTTCCAACAAATGGCTCAATCTGCTATCTTCGGCTATCGACGTATTCAAAAAGGACTGATCGGCTTGGTGGCTCTTTGCGTAGCGGTCGCGTTTGGCGTGGCGCCGAGTGTGGCTTCCGCCGAGCCTGCCGCGCCCTCGGTCGCTTTGTCTGTCGCCCCCGCGTCTATCGTCCTGGAGGCTTCGACGGGTAGGGTGCTTTCGGCCTCGAACGCCTATTTGTCCATGGCGCCCGCGAGTACGACCAAGATATTGACGGCTATCACGGTGCTGAAACACGTGGACGTGAATCGCACGGTAGAGGTGTCCGCGCAAGCGGCGGGCGTGGAAGGCTCGTCCATCTACCTGAAAGCGGGCGAAAAATGGACGGTGCTGGACTTGCTGTACGGGTTGATGCTACGGTCGGGCAACGACGCCGCCGTGCAGTTGGCGTTGACGACGGCCGGCTCGGTAGAGGCGTTCGCCACCTTGATGAACGACGTCGCCTACCGTGCGGGCGCGTTCCATTCGCATTTCGCCAATCCGCACGGACTGCACGACGCACGCCACTATACCACCGCCTACGACCTTGCGGCAATCACGGCCTACGCCATGCGCGATCCCCTGTTTCGCCGTATCGTCGCCACCAAAACGCATACCTTTACGCAAGGGGGCGAACGGCGCACCTTCGTCAACAAAAACAAAATGCTGTCTGGCTACGAGGGCGCGGTGGGCGTGAAGACGGGTTACACCAAAGCCGCGGGGCGTTGTCTGGTGTCGGCGGCCGAGCGGGACGGAATGCGCCTCGTCGCGGTGGTACTGCACGAGTACGATATGTGGTATCGGTCGGCGGATCTGCTGGACGCGGCGTTCGCAAAGTATCGCATGGCGGCGTTGTGGCAAGCGGGCGAGGCAAGGACGGTGAAGTATCTCGGCAATCCCACGCCCGTGACCGTGCGCGAAACCGCGCGGTATCCTCTGTCGGCGGAAGAGGCGGCGTCGCTACGATGGTCCTTTGTGATGGAAGGTAAAAAGGCGAAAGGGGACTGCTTGGGCGAAGCGTTCGCCTACCTCGGAGACCGCCTTATCTACCGCGGCAAGGTGTATTCCGCGCTGGCGTAGCCCCGTTTATGCAAAAAACACGCCTTTGGGCGTGTGAATACATAAATATTCGGTATTGACAGTAGGGTATAGGAATGTTATAATATAAATATAAAATATTTTTAATAAAGGAGATTGATTATGGGCGAGTATAGCAAGTACATATCGGAAAAACGTCGTTCGGTCCCCACTCCCAAGGATTTGGTGGACGAGAACGGTAAAGTCGTGTTCGGCACGTTCGACAAGGAGTTCGAGACCATGGAACTTTTGCGGGCCAAGAAGCCGACCAAGGCCCCCGATTGCATGCGCAAATTCAAATTGACCTTGTGGGAAGCCACCGAGGTACACCTCAAGAACGGCGTGTTGTTGGCCGTGGTGTGCGATATGGGTATCTTCGGCAAACAACTCAATATGTTCTACGACAAGCGTTCGCATAAGGTGTACTGCTGGGACACCCAAATCAAGAGCAAAGACACCAAGATCGCGCCCAACCTCTTGAACGGCTCCATCGCCGAGGCGGCGTCGGACGTGGGCTTCGTGAAATACGTCAACAATTTCCAAGACGGCAGAGCGGACCTCTCGGGCAAACACACGGGTAAGTGTCTCATCAATACGGACGACGATAAGGTTTGCTCCAAGACCATCAAGGAGAACTACGGCGAGGCCTCTATCGAGTACGATTTCAAACTGACCCGTATCTCCAAACCCTGCGTGGTGAGCATCCCCTTCCCCTATAGCGACAACCGTACGCTGTACAGCCAAAAAGACTTCTTCAAGGCCGAGGGCAAACTGATCATCAACGGCGAGGAAATGCTCACGGACGAGGAGTCCACGGCCATCATCGACGACCACCGCGGCTACTATCCGCGCAAGGCGCACTACGATTGGGTGACCACGATGGGCGTGTGCGACGTGGACGGCGAGAAGAAATGGCTGGCCTTCAACCTCACGCACAACCAAAGCACGGACGAGCCCGCCTACAACGAGAACCTCATCTTCTTCGAGGGCAAGACTTCGCTGTTGCCGCCCGTCAAGTTTACCCGTTCGGTGGAGAGCGCGGACTTCACCAACTACTCCGAGTGGACGGTCAAGGACGAATACGATATGGTCAACCTCAAGTTCAAAGTGTACGGCATCAACCCCATGGTGATGCACGCGGGCGTGGTGAATATCGACTACTACGTCGCTTGGGGCGAGTTGGAGGGCTATCTCCGCGACGAGGACGGAAAGAAGTATATCCTCGACGGCATGATGGGCATGGGCGAGGACAAGACCTTGTTACTGTAACCCGCCGAAGGGAAAACGAGATAGTAACGCAAAGAAACCGCAAAGCGGCAATGGGGCGTCGAAAACAAATTCGGCGCCCTTTTTCTTTGCATTGACAATCCGCTGTCGTCGGGGTATAATGGTTCTATGAATATTATCGAGTACGTTTCTCAATCTACGGATAGTTTCGCCGCTCGTCCGTTCGGCGAGGTGGACAGCCTGGTGCTTTCGCAGGCCGCGTATCTGCGCGTGGGTGAGTACGAGGGCGTGCGTTTGTGCGACTTGCACGACCTCGTAAAAGACCGTATGGCATCGATTGCCCCTGCACGTACGCAGGAAAACGAGGCGTTGCTCGCCGCGTTCGGTCGTTCGGTCCGCTACGAAGAGGTGCGTTTGGTCGCCCAAAACACCGTGTTCGACGTGGGCTCCAGCTGCCAATTCAGCGCGACCTTGTTCGCCATCGGCGATTTGTACTACTTCGCTTGCCGCGGCACGGACGGTACTCTCGTGGGGTGGAAAGAGGATTTGGACCTCATGTACAAAGAGGATATAGCCGCGCAAACGCACGCGTTGCGGTGGCTCAACCGTATGACGGGCAAGCGGCTCATCGTGGGCGGGCATTCCAAAGGGGGCAATTTGGCCGTGTACGCCGCCGCCTTTTGCGACCGCGCGGTGCAGGATAATATCGTGGCCGTGTACGACCACGACGGGCCGGGGTTTATGCCCACGGTGCTCACGCGCGACGGGTATCGGCGTATTTTGCCGCGCGTACATAAGACCGTGCCCGAAATGTGCGTCTTCGGCCATATGATGGTGGACGACGTGGCCTATACCATCATCAAATCGGACGGCAATAATATCTATCAGCATCTGTCTTTCACTTGGCAATGCACGCCCGAGGGCTACTTCGTGCTGGGCGAGGGGCTGACGGTCGGCTCGCAGATCGTGCGCGATATATGCGACAGCATCGTGCCCTCTATGACCATAGAGGAGCGCGAGACCTTCGTTACCATCGTCTACGAGGCGTTGCGCCACGCGGACGTGGACAAGGTGGGGGATATCGCTTCCGTCAAAGCCGTCGTCAAAGCCTTGCAGTACAATCGCAGTCTGCCCAAGCCGCTACGCGAGAAAATGGGGCATTGCGTACATCTGTTCCTTTCGGCGGCGTGGGGCAGCAGCGTGGCCGTTACCGAAGAATACGTCACGACCACCGTCAACGAGTGGCGCGTGCGCCGTCAGGAGAAAAAAGCGGGGAAGAGCGCGTCGCGCGAGGTCAAACCCCAAGACCGAGCGACCGAGGTCGAACCCGATTGTGCGCCCGACGAAATAACCGCGTTGCCACTGGTTTCGGCGGACTTGGCAAACCCCGACGATACGGAGAACTGAATATGAGTTTTTTCAAAAAAATCATCGCCCCCATCGTGCGCATTTCGGCCAACCTCGCGCAAGGCAACGGTCTTTCGCAAGACAGCAATTACGTGGAGGAAGGCTTCGCCCGCGTCGTGGACGCGTCCGCTTTGTTGCGCCGCGCCGCCGCAGAGGGGGTTGTATTGCTACGCAACGAGGGCGTTTTGCCCCTCGCGCCCAAGACGAAAGTGGCGATTTTCGGCCGCCATCAGGTGGATTGGTTCTACGTGGGCTATGGTTCGGGCGGGGACGTTAACGCGCCCTACGAGATAAACCTCTTGGACGCCGCCGAGGGTAGAATATCCTTGGACGTGCGTCTTGCCGAGCGCTATCGCAAGTGGTGCGCCTCGCGTGTGCACCGAGCGGACGAAGGCTGGTGGGGCGCTTGGCCTTATTCGCACCCCGAGATGGATATGGCGGAAAAGGACGTCGCGGCGTATGCCCAAGATAACGACGCGGCCGTGTACGTGTTGGGACGTGCGGCGGGCGAGGACAGGGAGAATACGCTCACCGAGGGCTCCTATTATCTCACCGCCAAAGAGCGGCGCCTGTTGTCCTTCGTCACCAAGCATTTCCGCAAGACCATCGTCGTCCTCGACACGGGCAACGTGGTGGATATGGCGTGGGTGGAGGAGTTTCAACCCTCCGCCGTATTGATGGCCTATTTCGGCGGGCAGGAGAGTTGCACGGCCTTGGTGGACGTGCTGACGGGCGCGGTGAATCCCTCGGGTAAATTGCCCGACACCATCGCGCGCCGCTACACCGACTATCCCTCGTCCGCGTGCTTCGGCGGCAAGGACTACAACGAGTACCGCGAGGATATTTACGTCGGGTATCGTTATTTTGAGACCTTTGCGCCCGATAAAGTGCTGTATCCCTTCGGCTTCGGGTTGTCCTATACGCGTTTCGAGTGGGAAGTGCTGGCGGCCGAGGCTTCGCAAGAGGGCGCCAAAGTCGCGGTGCGCGTCACCAACGCGGGCGAGTGCGCCGGCAAAGAGGTGATGCAACTCTACTTGGAAGCCCCGCAGGGGCGTATGGGCAAGAGTCGCCGCTCGTTGGTGGCGTTTGGCAAGACGCCGCTATTGGCGGCGGGTGAAAGCGCGACCTTGGAACTGGCGTGTTCGGGGTACTTGATGGCCTCTTTCGACGACGTGGGCAATACGCCTTTTGCCAATGCGTACGTCTTGGAAGGGGGCGTCTATCGGCTGTTCGTCGGCAATAGCGTGCGCTCCCTCGATTTGGCCGCGCGGTTCGAATTGTCCCATACCGTATGCCTCAAATCCGTGCAACCGGTGTGCGCGGTGGAGCATCCGTTCGACCGTCTGATCCCTCGCCAAAGGGGGAACGAATTGATACCCGCCTACGGGCAAGTGCCCAAGGGTGAGGTGGATATGAAAGCGCGGATAAAAGAGGATATGCCCGAAGAGGTCGAAAAGGGCGCGTCCTATTTGTGGACGGACGTGTTGGACGGCAAAGTCACAGTGGAAGATTTCGTCCACGGATTGGACCTCGCCGATTTGGAAGCGTTGACGCGCGGGCACGGCTTTATGCACAGCCCTTTGGGCGTGTCGGGCAACGGGGGCGTCATGGGCGGCGTCACGGAGGAGTTGCGCCTGTTGGGCTTCCCGCCCCTCGTTACGTCGGACGGCCCCAGCGGGCTACGGGTGCGGCGCTATTGCAATTTGCTGCCATGCGGCACGGCGCTGGCCGCGTCTTGGAACGAGGCGCTTGCCCGCGAGGTCTATCGCACGGTCGGTGAGGAGATGCGCGCCTACGGGGTGCATATCCTGCTGGGCGGCGGTATGAATATCCATCGCAATCCGCTTTGCGGGCGGAATTTCGAGTATATGAGCGAGGACCCCGTGCTGTCGGGCGTTATCGCGGCCGCTACGGTGGAGGGCGTGCAGGAGATGGGCGTCGCCGCGTGTATCAAGCATTTTTGCTGTAACAATCAGGAGTACAACCGCAACCGCAACGACAGCCGCTTGTCGCAACGGGCGTTGCGTGAGATATACCTCAAGGGCTTCGAGATCTGCGTGGAGTTGGCCGATCCGTGGACGGTGATGACCTCTTATAACCTCGTCAACGGCGTGTGGGCGCACTATCATTACGATTTGGCGACCACGATTTTGCGCAAGGAGTGGGGATATCGCGGGTTGATCATGACCGATTGGTGGATGCAACACGACCATAGTCACGAGTTTCCCGCCCTCTGTGACAACGCGTATCGCGTGCGTGCGGGTGTGGGCGTGTTTATGCCCGGCAGTTTTAACCGCATGGAGCGCGAGTATCGCGCGGACGGCAGCCTTTTGTCTACGTTGGGGCAGCCCGACGGCATTCGCCGCGCCGAGATAGAGCGCGCCGCTTTGCCGACGGCTTTGCTGGCCTATCGGCTGCGCGACGTGCTGAATGCGACGAAAAGCGAGTAAACGCCGAAAAAACGAGTAGGCGATAGGGGGGTCGAATGGGCCACCCTTTTTTGCGGGCGGTCGCGGGGTGGAACGGTTATCACGAAGGACCGCTATTGCATATAATGCTATATGCAACTGCAAGGATTGTTTACGGCACTCATTACCCCCTTTCGGGAGGGCGCGGTGGATCACGACGCCCTTTCGCGCCTCGTCGTCCGCGCCTCGGTGTACTCGGCGGCGTTCGTGGCGTTGGGGACTACCGCCGAGCCGTGCGCGCTGACGGAAGAAGAATGCGACGCCGTCTTGCGTACCGTCATGCGGTCTACGGCCAAACCCATCGTAGTGGGCGTGTCGGGCAATGATACTCGCACGGTCGTTAGGCGTGCCGAGCATTATCGGGAGATGGGCGCGAGTGCGCTTTTGTGCGTTACGCCCTATTATAACCGCTGTTCGGACGAGGGGCTCTTGGCGCACTATCGGGCGATTTGCGAGGCCGTGGACGTGCCGATCGTCCTCTACAATGTGCCCAAGCGGACGGGCGTGGACATATCGCCCGAAATGCTGGCGCGGCTACTATTGCTACCCCACGTGGTAGGGGTAAAAGAGGCCAACGCGGACGCTTGGGAGATATTGCACTATGCGTTGGTGTGCCGCGAATTGTCGCGGGCATTGGTCTGCGGCGAGGACGCGACGCTGCCCCTTTTCCGCGCCGTGGGGGCGGAATGCGCGATCTCGGCGGCCGCCAACGCCATCCCCGACGTGATGGAGCAGGGCCTCGTCGTGCCCCTCTCGGATATGCCGCGCTGGACGTCGCGCTATTTGCCTTTGGTCGAGCGCCTGTTTGGCGAAGTCAATCCCATTGCGGTCAAGCAAGCCTGTTTTCATCTGGGGCTGTGCGCCAACGAGTTGCGCTTGCCCCTCGCGCCTTCCGCCGACCGCGCGTTGCCGATTCTGCTCGAAAAAGCGGGCTTTTGTATAGTAAATCACTAAGAGCGGACTAAAAATCGCGTTTGCCTATTGACCTTCGGCGCGTCATAAGTTATACTATGATTAGCACAGTATATCGTGCGCATTTTTTCGCGCACGCGGAGGGATAGATGGCAAAGAAACACTTGCCCGAAAACGAAGATTTGTTCAGTATAGACACACCCGACGTGGACGGCGCCGACGGCGGCTGGGACGATTGGGACGACGTAGACGTGGTCGCACCCGCCCAAGAGGAAGTCGACGATGTGGACGTGGACGTGCCGACCGAGGAAGCCGAAGCGCCCGAAGTAAGCGCACAATCCGACGAAACGCCCGTCCAAGCGTACGACGTGGCCGAAGCGGAGAACGCGGATTTCGGTGACGAGGAATGGGACGACGAAGCGCCCGCCCAAGAGGTGGACGCGGATATTGCCGCGCCCGAAGAGGAAATCGCGGACGAAGTGGACGTTGACGTGGACGCGCCTGCTCAGGCGGAAGTTGCGGAAGAGACGGCCGCCGTCGAAGAGGCCGCCGCACCTGCCGAAGCCGTGCCCGAATACGAAGTGGAAGAGGCCGTGGACGAAGATTTCGGTGACGACGATTGGGGCGAGGACGAAGCGGTCGAAGCGATCGAAGAAGCACCCGAAGGGAAAGAAGAGGGCGAGAAAGCCATCGAGGACGAGCCGCAAGCCGATCTCGACGAGGAAGAACCCGCCGAGGAAAACGCCCAAGCGGAAGAGAAAGACGACGAGCCTGCGGGCGAGTTGCAGGTCTCCGACGAGGAATTGGCGGAGTTTTTGCCGCCCGAACAGCCCATGGAGGAAGCGTCCGCTCCCGTAGAGGAAGAAACGCCCCCCACGCCCGAGGAAGAAGAAGCCGCCCTCGACGAAGCGCTCGAAAAACCCGAGGAAGTCAAATCCGAAGAGGAAATAAGGCGCGAACAAGAGGAGTTGGAAGCCTACCGCGCCGCGATGGGCGAGAGTAACGCCGAGATGGCGGACGTGAGCGAGTACCGCACCTTCCGAAAGAAGACCAAGACCGAGAGCAAGTCTTCCGTGCCCAAGAAAAGCGACTTCGACTTGTTTGCCAACCGCTATAAAGTAAAGACCATGAACGCGATGGTCGCCGCTTCCGACCCCATCGTGTATTTCTACAACGCGTGCTTGCGCTCCGACGGCTCCATAATGGCGTTCAACGTGTACCAAGTGCTGCAAGACCGTTTCCTCGGCAAGATGGTGCCCCAACTCTTTACCGCCGTCGCCGAAAACAGCGCCAAAATCGAAGACCTCAACGAGGCCAATCTCATAGAGCAGATAAAGGTCTGCGCCGAGTTCCCCCAATACGACTTTATCGTCAGCATTTCGTCCCGTTTCTTCACCAAGCCCGTGTTGCTGGACAGATTGCTGAAACTCATTCCCGACGGGGGCGTGCCCAACCTCGTGTTTGCGTTCGACTGTACCTCGCTGGAAAGTATCGCCATCGCCGCCAAGACCGGTTTGGGCGCCGTGCACCAAAAGGGCGTGAAGATTTTGCTGGACAGCACCGAGAAGGTGACCATGACCGTGCTGAGCGAATTCGACTACGACTTTATCCGCATCGACTCCCGCTATTATGAAATCGGCAATCCGCGCGCCGAGGCCTATCTACGCCTGTTGCTGTCCCTTACCAAGGAGCAGGGCGTGTCCTCTATCGCCACGTTCTGCGACAGCGAGGACTTGTCCGAATATATGTTCTTTATGGGCGTAGACGCCATTCAGGGCAACGCGATCTCGCGTCCCATGCGCACCGTGCCCAACGCGGTGAAAGGTATAACGCTACTGCCCTCCATGCTCGACGCATAGCGAGGGCGCGGAATTGCGCGATTGAGCGGGCTGTCCGCTCACTCGTCGACGTCACGTACAAAAGTACGTTAGGCGTCGCCTCGCTCGTTTGTACACCCACTCATTCATCACAATTCCGCGCCATCTCCGGGATGGAATAGCGCGGTTTTTGTTTGTGTACGAAGCGCGGGCTGTCCGCTCGTGGAATAGAAATGGAACGTAACCGAAAACCCCCGCGTTTTGCGGGGGTTTTCGATACCAAACGATGAAAATAGACGATAAAGAAGGGCGATAATCGAGGGGAGAAAACGTGGGGGTTAGTCGAGCCCGCAGGCGGTCATAACGCCCAAGGTGGCGTAGCCTACGACGAGGCCGATGCCTATCATAATGGCGGTGACTACGAGATTGTGCTTGACCTCTTTGACGTTCTTGTAGAGAATCATCAAGCCCAAGCCCGCGTTGACGCACAAGCCGCCCACGCAAGCGCCGAAACTCAAGCCGCCCACCAAATAGAGTTCCGCCAAGATGACCGAGCCGGCACAGTTGGGGATAAGCCCCACCACCACGGCCAAAGCGGGCGCCGCGTAGCGGCTACTTTGCAAGAAAGCGGCCACGGCCTCTTCGCCCACGAAATGGAGAATGGTGCCCCATACCATGTTGACGACGAACACGTACGCGAATATTTTGAGGGAGTGGACGAGGGGGTGCAGAAGGTATTGGTGCCACTTGCTCTCCTTATCTTCCTCTTCCTCTATGTGGTGATGACAGCACCCCACGTGTACGACCTCTTCGCATTCGCATTCTTCCTCGTGGTGATGCACGGCCTCTTGCGAACGACGGTAAATGAGGTCGATAAGGTAGCCGAACGCCACCGCCGACACGAACTTGATGCCCAAAAGGGGCAATACCATCAATATTTTGTCGGGCGTGTCCGTCGCGCCCAAAAAGATGGGCAGGGCTTCGTCGCTGGTGGCTACGAAGATGGCGATGAGGGTGCCTAAGGTGATGTGTTTTTTGTGATAGAGATCCGCGCCGACTACGCTGAAACCGCATTGTGGAATGAGGCCGATGCCCGCGCCGATAAGGGGCGCGAAACGCCCCGCGTGCTCCATCTTGTGCGAAAACTTCGGCTCGAGAAAAGCCAAGAGGAGATATACTCCGAACACGATCGCCAACACGATGGCGCTGTCTTTCAATGCGTCCAAAAACACTTCCAGCATAAATTCACCTAAATTGTATTGTAGGGATTGTCATGCCTTTTGTCAACGAAATTGGGGCATTCGCGAATTTTTTTGTTAAAATACTTACCATATCCTATAGAGTGTGATATAATAATACGCGAAACGATAAATTCTTTCTTTATAAGGAGATGATATAATGATTAAAGTAGACGTAATTTCCGGGTTTTTGGGCGCCGGTAAGACGACGCTTATCAAAAAGATGTACGCGCACGCTTTCAAAAACGAGCAAGTAGTGCTCATCGAAAACGAATTCGGCAAAGTCGGCGTGGACGCCGCGTTTTTGCAGGAAGCGGGCATCGAAATCAAAGAAATCAATTCGGGCTGTATTTGCTGTACGCTGGTGGGCGACTTCAATCGTTCCTTGGAGGAAATCATCGAGCGCTTCCATCCGGACCGCGTCATTATCGAGCCGTCGGGCGTGGGCAAACTCAGCGATATCATCGAGTCTATTCACCGCTTCGGCGACGCGCTGACCTTGAATATCGTCGCCACCGTCGTGGACGCCAAGAAGTGCAAAAAACAAATGCGCAACTTCGGCGAATTCTATGTAGACCAAGTGAAACAGGCCAATACCGTGGTCATCAGCAAGGGCGACGTCGCGGGCGCGGAAGTCGTGCAAGAGGCGTACGACCTCGTCCGTTCGCTCAATCCCCGCGCCAATATCGTGACCACCGCCGTCACCGAGATGGAGGGCGACCGCTTGCTCGCGGTGCTGGAAGAGGACGCGTCCTTGATGGACGAATTGCTGGAAGAGGTGGTGGCCGCCGCAAAAGCGCATAAGCATCATCATCACCATCATCACGAGGACGAAGACGGCGAGGAATGCGAGTGTCACCATCATCACCACGATGAAGAGGAAGAGGAGGACGAGGAGCACCATCATCATCACGAGGACGAAGACGACGATGACGACGAAGAGTGCGAATGCCATCACCATCATCACGATGAAGACGAAGATGAAGAGGGTGAAGAGCATCATCACCATCACCACGACGACGATGACGACGAAGAGTGCGAATGCCATCATCATCACGATGATGATGACGATGACGACGAAGGCGAGGAGCACCATCATCACCATCACGGTCACGACGCCGACGAAGTGTTCGAGAGTTGGGGCGTGGAAACGGCCAAGTCCTACGCGAAGCCCGAATTGGAGGCCGCTCTGGAGGCGTTGTGCACGGACCGCTGCGGCAATATCTTACGTAGCAAGGGCATCGTGAAAGCGTCCGACCGCGAGGAGTGGTACTACTTCGATTTGGTGGCGGGTGATTACGAAATCCGTTTGGGCGCGCCCGACTACACGGGTCGTTTGTGCGTGATAGGCGCGGGACTCGATCGCGACGAAATCAAGGCGGTCTTTGCGCTATGAGTATTCCCCGTCAAGTACCCGTCATAGTGGTCAACGGCTTCTTGGAGAGCGGCAAGACCTTTTTCTTGAACGACGCGTGGCGCGAGGAGTTGTTTATCGACGCCTCGGCGCGGCAGGTGGTCGTGTCCTGCGAGGACGGCAATACCGAGTACGATCCGCGCCTCATGCGTATTAACCACGTCAGCGTGGTGCCGGTGGAAGAAGCGTCTCAACTGACCCCCGCTTTCTATCAGGATATCATCAAGCAGTATCGCCCCGACCTCATCTATATCGAGGCCAACGCCATGTGGGACATAGCGGCCTATCGCTTGCCCGAATGCTGTACGCTGGCGCAGCAGATCACGGTGGTTAACGCCGAATCTTTCCAAATGTATTTCAACAATATGCGGCAAAAGGTCGTGGATATGCTGAAAGACTCCGAAGTGGTGATCATGTATAATTGCGACGACGAAAAGGCCACCACCGTGTTGAAGCGCAACCTGCAACTCATCAATCCCAAGATGGGCTATCTGCTCTTTGACAGCGAAGGCAATTCGGTCAGTTTGGCCGACGACCTGCCCTACAAGGTGGACGGCGACTACGTCAACGTGGCCGATCTCGACTTCGGCATATTCTTTGTGGATTCCATCGAGAATCCCGAACGCTACGACGGCAAGACGGTGGAGATAACCGTGCACGCCGTACTGGATAAAACCATTCCCGACGGCTTCTTCGTGGGCGGCCGTCGCGTGATGACGTGCTGTGCCAACGACGTGGCTTTTTACTTCGTGCTGTGTCACAACGCCACGTCCGTCAAAGTGAACGACGGCGATTGGATACGCATGGCGGGCAGAGTGGGTTTCCACGAAATGGAGGGTGAACGACAAATCCTGATGGAGGTGCAGTCAATCACCAAATTGCCGCCCCGTGCGGACGACGAGACCATCGGCTTGGGCTGATGACTACGAAGTGAGTGTAATCGTATGCAAATAGAATCCATATCCCCTTCCGAAGTATATCAAGCGCTGGACACCTCGCCCGAAGGCCTTAGCCAAAGCGAAGTGAACGCGCGGTTGGAGCGAGACGGCTACAACCGCCTGGCGGGCGGCAAACGCGTCACGCCTTTGACGCGGTTTTTCAAGCAGTTTGCCAACGTGATGATCATCGTTTTGTTGGCGGCCGCCGCCGTGTCCGCCACCATTTCCATCGTGCAGAAAGAGTATGCGGATCTGTTCGAGGCGGGCATCATTCTCTTCATCGTCATAGCCAACGCCGTGGTGGGCGCCGTGCAGGAAGGGCGGGCGGAGAGCGCCTTGGACGCTTTGAAAAATCTCAATAAGCCCTATTGCAAAGTCATACGCGAGGGCGAAATACGGCGCATTAGACAGGAAGAAGTCGTTGTCGGCGACCTGGTGCTGCTCGAAGCGGGCGACATCGTGCCCGCCGATATGCGCCTTGTGGAGAGCGCTTCGCTCAAAATAGAGGAGTCCGCCTTGACGGGCGAGTCCGTGGCCGTCGAAAAGGACGCTACGGCTACGGTGGCCTCCGACGCGCCTATAGGCGATAGGCACAATATGGCCTTTTCTACGGGCGTGGTGCAGTACGGCAGAGGCAAAGGCGTGGTGACGGCGACGGGTATGCATACCGAGGTCGGCCATATCGCAGGAATGTTGCAGGAAGAGCAGAGCGAAACGCCCTTGCAACGCCAGTTGGCCAAGACCGCCAAGACGTTGAGTATCATCGTGCTGGCCGTGGCCGCGCTGATTTTCGTAGTGTCTGCCGTTCGTCCCCTCGCGTCGGGACAAAAGGCGGGGCTCGACGACTATATGCTGGCCTTTATGACCGCCGTGGCCATCGCCGTGGCCGCCATCCCCGAGGGCTTGCCCGCCGTGGTGACCATCGTGCTGGCCGTGGGATTGCAGAAGATGAGCAAGAAAAACGCCATCATTCGCCGATTGCCCGCCGTGGAGACGTTGGGCAGTTGCCAAGTGATCTGCACGGACAAAACGGGCACTTTGACCTTGAACAAAATGACCGTGCAGGCCTTTTATACGCCCGACCACGGCGTCGTCGCCGACCTGCCGCAAGGGGACGCCGAGCGCCTGTTGGTGCGCAGTATGAGCCTGTGCAACGATACCACCGTATCCGACGAAGGCGACCTGTTGGGCGACCCCACCGAGACGGCCCTGGTGGCCTATGCCACCCGCTACGGTTTGGAGTACGCCGCCGAACGGCGGGACTTCCCGCGTACGGACGAGATACCCTTCGACAGCGTGCGTAAGTTGATGACCACGGTGCACGACACGCCCCAAGGCAGTATGTGCTTTGTCAAGGGCGCGCCCGATATGCTGCTCAAACGCTGTACCCGCGTGCTCGTGGGCGGTAAAGTAATCGCATTGGACGACGAGGAACGCGCACGCTTTTTGGAGGCCAACGCTTCCCTCAACCGAGAGGCGCTGCGTACCTTGGGCGTCGCCTACAAGACGGGCGATCTGCAAGCGGACAGAAACGAGGATAACCTCGTGCTGTTGGGCTTGGTGGGTATGATCGATCCCCCGCGCGAGGAAGTGAAAGGCGCCGTCAAAGAGTGTATCGAGGCGGGTATGCGCCCCGTGATGATCACGGGAGACCACGCGGATACCGCCGTGGCCATCGCCCGCCGTATAGGGTTGTGGCAAGAGGGCGACCGCGCCGTGACGGGCGTGGAAATAGACGCGATGAGCGACGAGGAACTGGCCGCCCATATACGCGAAATATCGGTATTCGCCCGCGTAAGTCCCGAGAATAAAGTGCGCATCGTCAAGGCGTTCCAGACCATGGGCAACGTGGTGGCCATGACGGGCGACGGCGTAAACGACGCGCCCTCTATCAAAGCGGCGGATATCGGCGTGGGCATGGGCATCACGGGTACGGACGTATCCAAGGGCGCGGCGGATATGGTGCTGGCCGACGACAACTACGTCACCATCGTCACGGCCGTGGAAGAAGGGCGCAAGATATACGACAATATCAAAAAGTCGGTGCAGTTTTTGCTGTCGGCCAATATGGCCGAGGTGATGTGCCTGTTGGTCGTTACGCTCGTCGTCAGTAGCGTTTTGGGGCGTAACGTGGAGTTCTTGACGCCCGTGATGATACTGTGGGTCAACCTCGTCACCGACTCCTTGCCCGCCTTGGCTTTGGGCAGAGAAGAGGCGGAAGAGGGCATTATGAAGAGGCCCCCCCGCAAGGGCGGCAACAGCCTGTTTTCGGGCAAGATGGGCAGAGATATCTTCATACAGGCCTTTATGCAGGCCGCCGTGTGTTTGGCCGTCTATTGCGTGGCCGAGTTCGCTTTGCCGCGCGGTATCGCCGACCATACGGTCACTATGACTATGACCTTCGTGACCATTTGCTTCGTGCAACTGTTCCATGCCTTCAACCTGCGGCAGACGACGGACAGCCTGTTCCGTCACAATCCCTTCTCCAACAAAATGCTCGACTTGGGCTTGTTGGTGGGCGCGGCGTTGGTGTCCGTCGTAGTGCTCGTTCCGCCCCTTCATGTGGTGTTCCAGACCACCTCTTTGACGGCGGGCGAGTGGGGTATCAGTTTGGCCTTTGCTTTCGCCATTATTCCTATGGTTGAAATACAAAAACTCATTGAGCGCGTCGTCGCCAAAAGGAGAGCGGCATGAGTAGAAAAAAGATGAAGAATTTGCAGTTCGCCGTCATCGGTTTGGGCATTTTCGGTACTGAACTGGTCAAGACGTTGGCCAATAAAGGGTGCGAAGTGCTGGCCATTGACGCGGACGCCAACCGCATAGCCGAAGTCAGCGATTACGCCACCCATTGCGTCAACGCGGACGCTACGGACGAGCGCGTTTTGGAGCAGATCGGTCTGTCTTCTTTCGATAACGTCATTATCGGCATAGGCCGCAATATTCAGGCCTCCATTATGTGCACCCTGCTGTGCAAGGAAATGGGCGCCAAGAATATCACGGCCAAGGCCATCAACGACAACCACGCCGCCATCCTCACCAAGTTGGGCGTGGACAGAGTCATCGTGCCCGAGGCGGATTCGGCCGCCAAAACCGCCACGATGATCGCCTATCCCCAGATGAGCGATATGATAGAACTGACGGACGACCTGGCCATCGTGGAAATAGATATGCCCGCGTCCTGGAACGACAAGTCCATAGCGGAGTTGCGCATTCGGGAAAAGTACGGCGTGACCGTCATTTTTATCCTGCACGACGAGGGCAACGTGACGCCGTTGGGCACTACGGTCTGCCACGCGGGCAGTACGGTCGTGTTGGGCGGCCCGATGGATAAGTTGGAGACCTTGATGTCGAGGCTCGGGAGCAAATGATCAAGACGGTCTTGTTGGATATCGACGATACCATACTTGACTTCACCTTGGGCGAGCGGATGGCGATACGCCTGTCTTTTGAGCACTTCCGCCTGCCGTACGATCCCATCTACGCGTCCGTCTATCACGACGTCAACGAGGGGTGGTGGCGCCGCTACGAGGCGGGCAAGGCGACCGTTCAACAGGTCGTGGTCGAACGATTCGTGGACTTGTTCGGCAAAATCGGCAAGCCTATGCCCCTCAACTTCGCCTCGGTGTACGAGGAGAATCTGCGCGCGCAGCACGCGTATATTCGCGGCGCAAAAGGCTTCGTCGAGCGCTTGTCCCGCGCGTATGACGTGTACGCCGTATCCAACGGACGTACCGCGGTGCAGGAGAGAAGGCTAAGAGAAAGCGGACTCGTGGGGTTACTCAAAGACGTGTTCGTATCCGAGAATTTGGGGTATCATAAGCCCCAAAAGGCCTTTTTTGACGAGATCGCCAAGCGCATAGAGGGCTATACGCCCCAAACTACCGTTTTGGTAGGCAACAGCCTGACGAGCGATATCGCGGGGGGCAAAGAAGCGGGTGTGCATACCGTGTGGTACAACCGCGAACACCGCGCGCTCGAGGCGGGTTTCGCGCCCGATTTTACGTCGGACGATTACCACGAAATAGAGGCGTTTATACGCGGCGTTCGATAGGCGACCGTCGCGGCAATACGAGGGGGCATACCCCGATAAGGAGGAATTATGCTGTCGCAAATCAAGCACTACAACACCTTTTACGGCGTGGTATTGGCGTGTGCGATGCTGTCTAACGACGACTCGGACGCCTACCGCCGAGACGCTTCCGCCATCGTGGATTTCTATTGCCGCGCGCGGGGCGTGGACGAGGAGACCATCGCCGAGTGGAAGGCGTGTATCTTCGACGTGCTGGGCAAAGTGAGCGTCCTGGACGAGCGCTCGTTCGGCTACAACGACCGCGCCATCCGTAGGGAATACGAGGACGCGGATTTGCTGTACGACGTCAAGAGCGACGTCATCAGCGAGATTTCGTCGCAATACCGTCAGTCGGGCGCGCCTAACGCCATGTTCGTCAATCCCGCCTGGTTCGACTATTCGCATATCGTCGTATATCATCCCGCCGTCCGCTATCGGCAAATGCAATCAGCGGCTTCGTCGGGCTGGCGCGTGGCCGCAAGAGAAGTGGGATTGATGCGCGCTTTGGGCATCGGTTGCGAGCGTGATTATGCCGCCGCCAAACGCAAGTTTTTGCAATGCACCTATTGGTGCGATACGCCTTCGTGCATATTGCTGGCCTATTTGTGCCGTATGGAAGGCGACGAAGAGGGCGCTCGGCTGTACGGCGATCTCGCCACCTTGCTCAAGACCTATCTCAAAGAGGGGTTGACCGTAATACCCGCGGACGCGATGGCCCAATACGCGCCGCGTGCCGTCGTGATGTACGGTCAAATCGCCAGCATCTATCGAGATATTTGCTGTGACGGCAATCGCTATTCGATCGACTATTCCTTCGTGGAAGTGATGATGAGCGAGGATATCTCGGACAAACAAAAGATGGCCTATATCAACAACTACGGTCAAAAGACCTACAAGGAAGCCATCAATCCTTCGTTCGAAATCGTCAAGCCCATCGGCTTCAAGGGAGGCAATCATGGCGAATAACCGCATTAACGACAGCATTACCCAAGCGTACGTCGACAAATATATGGAGTGCGGCCGCAAGGTGTCCTATACCGAGTTGACCGACATGGACGGCGTGCGTACCTATTTTTATGACGAATTGCCCCAAACGGAGGCCGAGGGCTACCCCGTGGCCAGCGAGTTTTGGCTGGACGGGAAGTCGTACGATATGCAGGCGTTCGGCGCATTGTCCGAGGAAGATAAGCGGCGCTGCCGTCTGCGCTACTACTATATGCCTTTTTACCACGAGATCTATATTGGCACTACGGGTAGCGGCAAGACCACGGGTTGCGTGGAGCCGCAGTTGAGAGCCGTGTCTACCCAGCGCAATAAGCCCAACCTGTTCCTCACCGACCCCAAGGGCGAGTTGTTCGACCGCAACGCCGTCCACCTAAAGGAGCAGGGCTACCGCTTGTATATCCTCAATTTCAAGGAATTGGGGCGTTCGGACAGATGGAATCCCTTGTGGGAGATATACGACCTCAACCGCGAGGCCAACGAGTGTATGGGCAACGTGAAAGAGTGCGCTACCGCTTCGTTGCCCGCCGCGTGCAGGTTGGCGTGCCCCAAAGAGGGGTACGGGGCGACTTGTTTCGTCTATAAGGACAAGGCGTATCCTACCCGAGAAGAGGCCGACGCTGTGGCCAACTTCGACAAAGAGATATTGACGGTGGATATCGACAGCCGTATCAATCAGCTGGTCAATATGTTCATCACCGTGCAGACGGTCAAGGACCCCACGTGGGAGTACGGGGCGCAAGAGGCGCTGAAGGGTATTTTGTGCGCTATGCTCGAGGACTCGGTCGGCGACCCCGCTTTTACGCGCGAGATGATGTCCATCAAGACCATACAGGACTACTATTTGTCTTTGCACGACGTGATCGTTTCGTCGGACGGGGAGAATAAACTCAAAAATCACCCCTTGATGCGCGGCAAGTCTCCGCGCGTGCTGTCCAATCTGCACAGTATGTTCGACAACGCCCCGCGCACGATGCGGTCGTATTGCGGCGTATTCGATAACTGTATGCGCGAGTGGTTTTCGGGGCATATCCTGGCGCTCACTACGGGCAATACGGTCGAATTGCTGTCCGAGGACGACAGCCCCTTCGCTATCTTCGTGGTGACGCGCGATTATGAGAAAAGCGATTTCCAGGTCGCGGGGCTCTTTATCGATTGGGTGTACCGCAAGATGCTGGAAGCCTACGAGGCGGGGCGCACCAAGCGAAGTTTGCACTTTATGCTGGACGAGTTCGGCAATATCCCGCCCATTCGTAATTTCGAGAATAAGATCGCCACGGCGCGCAGCCGCAATATATGGTTTCATCTGGCCGTGCAGTCCTACAAGCAGATGGACGCCGTGTACGGCAAAGACCAATCCTGTATCATTCGGGATAACTGCAATTCGCAGGTGTTTTTGGGCTCGCAAAACTACGAAACGAAGGAGATTTTCTCCAAAGAATGCGGTATGCATTGCATACCAGACCTCGTGGGAATGTTCAACAACACGCATAGTATCAAGTGCGTGCCGTTGGTGCCTATGACGGACTTGGAGAGCCTGTCGGCGGGCGATACCATCATCAAACGGCTCAAATCTCCCGTGATATTCGGCAAGTATATTCGGTCGTACGTGGCGGGCGAGCAGGGCGCGTACGCGCATTTTACGGACGCCGTGGGGTTGGAGACCTTGACGCCTTCGCACTATTCGTCGTTCCTCGGCCCGCAGTACACCTATCCGCGCACCAAGCCGAACGCACAACTGCAACCCACGATTTCACGCACGTTCCGCTTTTAGCGGACGCGGGGTATAGAAAGGGCTGTTTCTCACTGGGAAACAGCCCTTTTTCGTCGCTATAATCAACGTATCTCGTTCTTTCGGGGCGTCCAAAACCCGACGAACGGTCGGATTTTTCCCGCGCGTGCGAACGGATTTCTCGCCCGTAAGGGATTATTTGCCGAAACACAGGTTGATAAAGGTGAGGGTGTCCATGTACACCTCGTCGCGGTTGGTCTCGCGCAATAGGTCGTGCCGCGCGTGGCGATAGACGCGCATAACGCACTTCTTTTTGCCCGCTTTTTGCAGGTGGGCGTGCAGTTTTTTGAGCCCCAAACCGTATTCGCACACGGGATCGCCGTCACCGCCCAACAAGAGAATGGGTAGGTCGGCGGGAATGGCGCGCATCCGCTTGGCGAAACTCGTCTTGGTGGCGCCGCGGTAAAAACTCTGCTCGAAGCCGAGGCTGAAAGAGAATTGCGCGCCGCAGTAGGCGTCGTTGACGTAGTTTTTGACCTCGTTTTTGTCGCGGCTGATCCAAGCGTAGCGGTTTTTCTCGGACAGGAAGGGTTTTTCGTACCGTTTGTAGCGGTATTTGTTGATGATGGTGGCGGGGTTGCGGCTGTCGATGAAGCCGATGAGCGTACTGCTGACTACGTTGCCGACGAAGGCCTTGGCGCCGTCGAACGCGTTGGGCGATAGCAGCACCGCGCCCATCACACTGTCCCCGTATTGCTCGGTGAAGGCCAAAGTGATGACCGCGCCGTAGCCCATACCCACCATGACGAGGGGTAGGCGGTAGCTGGACAAAGCGAAACTCACCAGTTGATGCAAGTCGTCCACCGTGTCGAAAAAACTGTCGCCCACCACTTCGCCGCGCTTGTCGTAGCCGCCCGCCGTCCTGCCGTGACCGCGGAGATCGGGCGCCAATACGAGGTAGCCGTTGGCGTTGAGGAAGTCGGCGTAGTCCGCAAGGCGTTTGCCGTAGTCGCCAGCGTCGTGCACCAAAACCACCACGCCGCGAGGCGCGTCCGCGTCTTCCCACGCCGTGCAGAAGATTTTGGTGCCTTTGTTTTCGTAGAAGAACTCTTGCATAGTCCTATTATATCAATAAAACCATATTTTTCAACTATTAATATGGATAAAAAGAGATTATTTCGCGCGTAAAGGCGAGGAATTGGGCGGGCGAGGTACTATTTTGGGCGAATTTCGCAAAGAATAGCAGTATGAATACCATCGTTTTGACGGGCGGCGGCACGGGCGGACACGTCATTCCCGCTTTGGCTTTGGTGCCCTATTTGCGCAAATATTTCTCGAATATCTACTTCGCGGGCGAGGCGGGCGGCGTGGAAGAGACCTTGGCCGCCAAGTGCGGCTTGCCCTTTTTGGGCGCGGAGACCATCAAGTTCGACCGCCGAAGGCTTCTCAGAAACCTCGCCGTGCCGCGCGTGCTGCACCGCTCGGCCGAAGTGATGGCGGCGAAACTGGGGGAGATAGGCTGTGGAATCGTGTTCTCGAAGGGCGGGTACTGCGCTTTGCCGACCGTGTTGGCGGCACACCGATTGGGGCTACCCATCGTCTGTCACGAGAGCGACCGCACCCTGGGGTTGGCCAATAGATTGACCTTGCACTATACCGACCACCTCGTCACCTCGTTCGCGGATACGCCCAAGGGAACGTGTATCGGGAACCCCATACGCGACGAGATATTGCGGGGGGATGAAAGGCGCGTGGCGCTTCCTATGCCCCAAGCGCCCGCGTTGCTGGTGGTGGGCGGCAGTATGGGCGCGGCCTTTCTCAACCGAACGGCGGCCGAATTGGCAGAAAGAATGACGGGGTGGAACGTCGTCAACGTGTACGGCAAAACGCCCGTCCCATGTGCGTGCGCCAATTACGTGGGCATACCCTTTACCGATCGCATAGCCGACTACTACGCCCGCTGTGACGTCGTGCTGTGCCGCGCGGGGGCCAACACGATGTTTGAGTTGGCGGCCCTCGGCAAGCCCACCGTCGCCGTGCCCTTGCCCAAAGGTACTTCGCGGGGCGACCAAGTGGCCAACGCGGCCTATTTCGCCGCCCGTTACGCGCATATAACCGCCATACCGCAAGAGAAAGCGACGATGGAAACCCTCGTCAGGGCGATAGAGGACAAAGCGGGTATTAGGGGTAGGAAGCGGGAAACTTCGTGGGGCGGAGGCCTGCCGACGGACGGTAGCGGACGGTCGGGGGCAAAGCCCGCTTACGCCTCGCCCAACGCCGCCATCGCCCGATACGTCTACGACGTATTTCTCGGTAGCATTTGACAAAACTCCGCAAAAATTGTGCAAAAAAAGGTTGCTAATCCTTGACAAAAAACGGGAAAGGGACTATAATGTTAGCAGTCAAGGAGGTAGAGTGCTAATTCCCTTCCTCGACCGATAAAAATATAGGAGGCAGTATTATGAATATCAAACCTTTATTTGACAAAATTTTGGTAAAACCCATCGAAGCCGAGACGGTGTCGGCCGGTGGTATCTATCTTAGCGGCGCCGCCAAAGAAAAACCCGCCTATGCTATCGTGCAAGCGGTGGGCGAGGGCGGCCTGGTCGACGGCAAAGAGGTCAAAATGGTCCTCAAAGTCGGCGATAAAGTCGTGTACGGCAAGTACGCCGGCAACGAAATCAAATTGGAAGGCGTCGAGTACGTGATTTTGCGCCAAAGCGACGTTTTGGCGGTTATCGAGGACTAATAGGGGAGCAGAAGGCTCCAAGGAGGTAGTAGTATGTCGAAAATGATTAAATACGGCGAGGAAGCACGCCGCGCATTGGAAACGGGCGTCAACGCATTGGCGGACACCGTAAAAATTACGCTGGGGCCCAAAGGCCGCAACGTCGTGTTGGAAAAGAAATTCGGGGCGCCCCTCATCACCAACGACGGCGTCACCATCGCCAAAGAGATAGAACTCGAAGATCCCTTCGAGAACTTGGGCGCGCAACTCATCCGCGAGGTCTCCGTCAAGACCAACGAAGTAGCGGGCGACGGTACCACCACGGCCGCCGTGTTGGCCGAGGCGATGATCCACGAGGGTATGAAGAATATCACCGCGGGAGCGAATCCCGTGTTGATCAAGAAGGGTATGGCCGCTATGACCGAGGCCGCCGTCAAGGAATTGGCCGCCATCAGCAAACCCATCTCGGACAAGAAGAGCATCAGCCAAGTCGCCGCTATTTCGGCGGGTGACGAGACCGTGGGCGAACTTATCTCCGAGGCCATGGAGAAGGTGGGTAAGGACGGCATCATCAATATCAACGACGGGCAGTCCATGAAGACCGAGTTGCACGTGGTGGACGGTATGAGTTTCGACCGCGGCTACGCCAGCCCCTACTTCGTCACCAACGGCGAGAAGATGTCCGTGGAAATGGAAGACGCGTATCTTCTTATCACGGATAAGAAGGTCAGCAATATTCAGGACATTTTGCCCTTGTTGGAGACCGTGAGCCGCAACGGCTTGCGTTTGGTCATCATCGCCGACGACGTGGAAGGCGAGGCGTTGAGCAACCTCGTGCTCAACAAGTTGAAGGGCGTGCTGAACGTGGTGGCCGTCAAAGCCCCCGGCTACGGCGACAAGCGTAAGGCGATGCTCGAAGATATCGCCATCATCACGGGCGGGCAGGTCATTTCGGCCGATTTCGGCTTGGAACTCACCGACGTGACCGTCAATATGCTGGGTCGTGCCAAGACCGTCAAGGTGGATAAGGACAACACCACCATCGTAGACGGTGCGGGCGACAAAGAGGCCATCAAAGGCAGAGTCGCCGCCTTGCGTGCACAGGCCGAGAACGAAACCAGCAATTATGAGAAAGAGAAATTGCAGGAGCGCATCGCCAAATTGGCGGGCGGCGTGGCCGATATCCGCGTGGGCGCCGCCACCGAGGTGGAAGCCAAAGAGAAGAAACTGCGCATCGAGGACGCTTTGAACGCCACCCGTGCCGCCGTGGAGGAAGGCATCGTGGCGGGCGGCGGTACCGCTTTGCTGTCCATCACTCCCGCCTTGAAGGCCGTGGCCGAAGGTATGCAGGGTGATGAGAAGACGGGCGCGTTGATTGTGCTACGCGCCTTGGAAGAACCCATCCGTCAAATCGTCGCCAACGCGGGAATGGAAGCCTCGGTCGTGGTGAACGAAGTGTTGAAGGGCATCGCCGCCAACGCCAACTACGGCTTCGACGCCTATCGCAACGAGTACCGCGATATGATCGAGGCGGGCATTATCGATCCTACCAAAGTGACGCGTTCGGCCCTGCAAAACGCCGCTTCGGTCGCGGGCACTTTGCTGACCACCGAAAGTTTGGTCGTCAGTAAACCCGAGCCGCCCGTGGCGCCCGCACAACCCCCGATGGACTATTGAGCGGGGCGTGAAATGCGCGTATAGCATTTCCGGCAATACGTAGTATTACAAAAATGCAACCCATGCGGGTTGCATTTTTTTGTTTGCGCGACTGGTTAGTCGAACGGTATCGAGCGCCGCTCGTTGAACGTTGGAGAAGAAAAGAACGAAAAGAAAAGAACGAAAAGAAAAGTCGAAAGAAGAATCGAAAGAAGAGTCGAAAGAATAAAAGGAAAGAAACGCAAAGAAAAGAAGAACAGAAGAGAGAACAAGAAGAGAAAAGAATAAAAGAGGAAAGAATAAAAGAGGAAAGAATAAAAGAGGAAAGAATAAAAGAGGAAAGAATAAAAGAGGAAAGAATAAAAGAGGAAAGAATAAAAAAGAGGGTTGCACGGGGCAACCCTCTTTGTGTGTTGAAAAAGGTGATTAGAAGGTCTTTTCGATGTATTTGACCAACTCGTTGAAGATGACGTCCAAGCCGTGCGCACCTGCGTCGGGGAAACCGATGCTGCGCTCGCCCACGGTACCGGCGCGGCCCAAGGTGGCTTTGTGCGTCTTGGTGGCCTCGGCGCCCTCGTGAGCGGCCTTGGCGCCTTTGCGCATACCTTCCAAGAGTTTGTCCCCCGCTTCGGCGGCGGCGGTCAAAGCGTCCGCGCAGGGTTTCAAAGCGTCGACCAAGGTCTTGTCGCCGACCACGGCGCCCTTGCCGAAACTCTTCTTGCCCGTCTCGTACACACCGCGGTTGGCTTCTTGGAACAAGAAGGCCAAATCCTTGAGGTCGATCTCTTGCTTGCCTGCCATGGCTTTGCCCGCGTACTTGAACGCGCTGCCCCAGATGGGACCGCTGGCGCCGCCGCAGTACTCTTTGATGATTTCGCTGCAGCTCGCGAGGAATTGACCGATGTCGCCTTTCTTGCGGGTGGCCCAATCGGCTTTGAGTTGTTTGAAGCCCTTGGCGATGCTCATACCGAAGTCGCCGTCACCCATTTGGTCCGCCTCGCAGAAGGGGACTTCGTTCTCGATGACGATGTCGGCGAATTTGTCTACGATTTGCACGAAAGCGGCGGTGTTGATGGTCTCGCCCACTTTGGGCTCGCCCGCTACTTCGTACACGGCGTTCTCTTCCTCTTCGACCTTGGCGGCGCCCGCTTTCTTGACGGGAGCGGCTTTGGCCTCGACGGGAGTGATATTGAGGGCTTTGGCGATGGCCTTCATGGCTTCCACAGCGGCCTCGGCTTGCGCGTCCATAGCGGCGCCCCAAGTCAAAGCGGGAGTGTTGACGGGATAGTCGACCAAGGCTTTGAGCTCGGCGTCTACCTTGAGCACGGTAATGGAGGCACCGGCCATGTCGATAGAGGTCATGTAGTTGCCCACGATGGTGCGATGAATGGCGATGCCGTCGGCCTCCAAGCACTTGGTGACCGAGTTGTTGAGAATGTACAACTCTTGCAGGGGGCTACCGCCGAAACCGTTGATGAGCAATACCACTTCGTCGCCTTTCTTGACGCCGAGGTCTTCCTCGAGGTCGGAGACGATGCGGCGGGATAAATCGTCCGCGAAGGTGCCCTTGCTGTAGTCGATCTTCTCACGGAAGCGGCCGGGCTCGCCGTGGATGCCCACGCCGAATTCCATCTCGTCGTCACCGATCTCGAAGGTGGGGTGACCGGCGGCGGGAACGGTGCAACTGGTGAAGGCGAAGCCGAAGCTACGCACGTTGGCGATGACCTTGTTGGCTACGGCTTTGACTTCGGCGAGGCTCTTGCCTTGCTCGGCGGCGGCGCCGGCGCACTTGTGCACCAACACGGTGCCCGCCACGCCGCGACGGCCTACGGTGTAGAGGCTGTCCTTGACGGCGATGTCGTCATTGACGTACACGGCGTCCACGTTGACGCCGTCCTCTTGCGCGTCGTACATGGCGTTGTTGAAGTTCATGCAGTCGCCCGAATAGTTCTTGATGATGAGCAATACGCCCTTGTCGGTGGCCACTTGCTTGATGGCGTTGTACACTTGCACTTGCGAGGGACTGGCGAATACGTCGCCGCAGACCGCGCAGTCCAACATACCTTTGCCGACGAAGCCCGCGTGGGCAGGCTCGTGACCCGAGCCACCGCCCGAAATCAGGCTGACTTTGTCGGGGTTGACGTCCACTTTCTTGACGATCTTAAATTTTTCCACAAACTCGAGTTCGGGATGTGCCTTGGCGAGGCCGTGACACATATCGTACACAAAAGTTTCGGGGGTGTTCATTATTTTTTTCATGCGACAAATCTCCTTATTTTGATATTGTGTAGGCGCACCCCGCGGGATGCGCCTACCTTTTTTACGCTTCGTTTGTAGTTATCAGTCCAAACCTTTGTAGTCGCGGCCGATCTTGTCGGCGGTCTTGATGGCGGCGATGACCATGTCGGGCGTGACTTTGAAGGGCATATTGTGAATGGACTCATCGGGGATGCAGGTCTTCTCGGCCACGGCCTTGAGTTCCTCGTCCGAAAGGGCGCTACGCAATACTTTGCCGGTCTTGTCGGTCATGAGGTCTTCCAAGCACATAGGCAGGCCCACGGTGTCGCAGAAGTCCAAGACCTCGAACAACTCTTCCTCGGGGGAGTTCTCGAGCACCAACTGGCACAGAGTACCGAAGGCGACGATCTCGCCGTGCATCTTGCAGGCGTGAATGTCGTGCACCACGGTCAAGCCGTCGTGAATGGCGTGAGCCGCTGCCAAGCCGCCCGACTCGAAGCCCAAGCCCGAAAGGAGAATGTTGGTCTCGACGATCTTCTCGAAGGCCTCGGTGACGGCGTGCTCTTTGCAGGCCATCATGGCCTTGTAGCCGTCGGAGATGAGGTTCTTGTAGCACAGCTCGCCGATGGCGGCGGCGGTGTGGGTGCCGTAGCCCAACAGAGTGCCTTTGGCACGGTTGGCGCCGCAGGGCAGACCCGCGTTGACGTTGGACACGCTCTTGAAGTTGGCGCGCGCCTCGAAGTAGGTGCTGAGGGCGTCGCCCATACCGCTGACCAAGAAGCGCACGGGAGCGTTGGCGATGACGTTGAGGTCAATCAGCACCACGCTGGGGCTTTGACGGAAATAAGCATAATCGTCGAACTCGTGGTCGTCGGTGTACAACACGGCGCTGTGAGAGGTGGGTGCGTCGGTCGCGGCGATGGTGGGGCAGATGATGAGGGGATTGCCGGCAGCCACGCACTTGGAAGTATCGATGGCTTTGCCGCCGCCCAAACCGATGGTGCAGGCGCACTTATTGGCCTTGGCGAACTCTTGCAATTTCTTGACGACGTTGCGGGAGCACTCGCCTTGGAAGATGTCGCCGCAGGGAACCAACTCGACGCCGTATTGCTTCTCGGTCTCGGCCAATTTGTCTTTTACCAAACCTAAGGCAAAGGGATCGGCAATCAACAACGCTTTCTTGCCGAAAGTCTTGACGAAGTAACCCAAATTGAGCAGTTCGTTTTCGCCTTGGACGTACTTGGTGGGACAGATAAATGCTTTTCTCATAGATAAATCTCCTTTATAAAGTTTTTCTGATATTTTGCCGCCTATTGCGACATTTTAATTATACCATAGGTTTTTGCCTTGTCAATAGGCATTTTTGCGTTTTCTACCCCTTTTGCCTATATAAATCCGCATTTTGGGGCGAAATATTTGTCAAAAACGCGGTTTTTTTGCGATTTGGGACGCCGAAATGCAAAAACGTGCTATGGTATACGTCCAAGGAGAAACTATGAAAGCGTCCCGCGTTTTGTTGATTGTGGTCCTATTCGTCACCTCGCTTACCTTCGGCGTGCTGTACGTCTACCGTTACGTTTACCAGAAGGATCTTTTGCCCAATACGGCCTCGGTCAGCCGTACCACGGCGGACGCCGCCGCGGCTACCGACGTAACGCCCCAACCCGTCGTGCCCGCCGTCACCTACAGCGTTTTGCCGCGGCTCTCTTATACCTACGACGGGGTTACGGTAGGCGTGACGGGGACGAAGGGACGGGAGGACCTCGTGGATTACTACGCCTTTGGCGGTCACGTCTTTGCCATTCTCTCCACCGATACGGATGGGGAGGATTATCGCGCGGAGGGGCGTTCGCTGGCCGTCGCCCGCTTCGACACCCAATGCACCCTGGTCGATACCGTTACCCTGCCCAAATCCGTGGGCTACGCCTACCTTGCCGCCTGTATGTACGACTACGGCCTGTTGATAGCGGCGGTCTCGGCGAGTGACGTGCGCGTGTGGAGCGTCAGCGTCAACCTCGCGGTGCGCACGACCGCCTATCCCTACGTATGCCAAGCGGGCGCGATGATTTACGCCGAAGGGGGCGCGGTGCTCGCGTTGTCGGGGGATAAACTGCACCTGCTTTCGGTGGACGCGGATTTGGCGACGAGGTGGTATCACGCCGTTCCCGTCGGGAGCGAACGCGTGGTGACCGCTTACGCGGTGGGGAACGTCTACGTCGTTTTGACCACCGACGCTTCGGCGGGGAGCGCCTACACCTTCGACAAGTCGGGCTACCGCACCCGCTCGGTGTTGCCCGCCATAACCGCCGTGACGCCGTACGCGTCGGGCTACGCCGTCGCTTCCCAAAAGGAAGGCGCGCTGTGCTTTTTTGACGCGCATTTCACGCGTACGGGCGCGCTACCTATATCCGCTCGCGGGAATACCTACCTCGCGGCCTACGACAAGGGCATACTGCTGACGGTGGGCACGGCGGGCTATCTCTTGTGCAATCACGGGGACGTGCAGTACACATTTGCGCTGCCCGAGGGGGTGAACGCGCCGCCTGTGTATTGGGGCGACCGCTTTTATTTTGCAGCCGCCGAGGGGGCGACCGCCGCCGTCTACGCCTACAAGCCGTACACCGAGTCGCCCGTCGCCGTGGCGTCCTACGTGGGCGCGGCTTCGCCCCGTATATGGCCCATGGACGGCTATCTCTATTGCCTTTGCGCGTCCGATTTCGACTACGGCTATTACGCGGGCAGTATCGGGGGCAGGGACGTTTATTTGCTCAAAAGTCCGCTCGCGTGGTAGGCACCCTGCGCAGGGCGGCCGCATATACTGTGGCGGGAGTACGCTCTCCGTTCGTTCGATATATCCTCTATGCGGCTGTGCCGCGTAATAAAAAACCCGTGACGCCATAACGTCACGGGTCTCTCTCATAGAGAGAACTATTTGAGCGAAGCGATACGCTCGTCCAACTTGGCCATCTTGTCCAAATTGAGGGCAAGCGCGGCTTTTTCTTTTTCCACCACGGCTTGGGGCGCTCTCGCAACGAAGCCCGCGTTGGCGAGCATACCTTGCGAGCGGTCGATCTCCTTTTGCAACTTGGCTTTTTCGGCCTCTAAACGCGCGATCTCCTTGTCGGTGTCCACGAGGTCGCCCAAGGGGATATACAACTCGGCGATGGTCGTCACTTTGCTCGATACCTTTTGGGGTACGTCCTTTTTGTCGATGAAGGTGATGGACTCCACGCCCGCCAACTTTTCCACGTACCTGCGGCACTTGTCGATGGTCTTTGCCTCTTCGGTGACTACCATAAGGTGCACCTTCTTGGAAGGTGCAACGCCCACTTCCGCACGCACGTTGCGAATGGCGGACACGATCTCCATCACGCCTTCCATCTGCTTGGCGGCCTCGCGATAGGCGTATTTGCGGTCGGCTTTGGGCCACGGCTCGCGCATGATGGTCTCGGCGGCGCCGGGCAGATTGCGGTAGAGGTACTCGGTGACGAAGGGAATGTAGGGGTGCAGGAGTTTGAGCGTCTCGGACAAGACGTACACCAGCACGCTGACCGCGTCGCGCTTGGCCTCGGCGTCCTCGCCGTACAACACGGGCTTGACCAACTCGAGGTACCAATCGCAGAAGTCGCCCCAAACGTAGTCGTACAGTTTGCCCGCCGCGATGCCTATCTCGTATTTGTCGAGATTGCGGCTGACCTCGCCGATGACCTTGTTGAGTTTGCCGAGAATCCACTTGTCGGCCATGGTCTTCTTGACCTCGTCGATTGGCTTGACCTCTACGCCCTCGGCGTTCATCATGACGAAACGGCTGGCGTTCCATACCTTATTGATGAAGTTGCGGCAGCTCTCGATGCGGTCCTTGGAGAAGCGCGTGTCCGAGCCGGGCGCGATGCCGTTGGCAAGGGAGAAGCGAAGGCCGTCCGCGCCGTAGTTGTCGATGACTTCCAGAGGGTCGATGCCGTTGCCGAGGCTCTTGCTCATCTTTCGCCCCTGCTCGTCGCGCACGATGCCGTGAATGAGCACGTCCTTGAAGGGCACTTCGCCCATATTCTCCAACCCCGAGAAGATCATACGCGCCACCCAGAAGAAGATGATATCGTAGGCGGTGACCAATACGCTGTTGGGGTAGAAATAGTCCAAAGAGGGCGTCTTTTCGGGCCAGCCCAACGTAGAGAAGGGCCACAAGGCCGAACTGAACCAAGTGTCCAAAACGTCTTCGTCCTGGCGGAACGAGGTGCAACCGCACTTGCATTGTTTGGGCGCTTCCTCGGCCACGTAGGTGGCGCCGCAGTCCGCGCAATAGTAGGCGGGAATGCGATGCCCCCACCACAGTTGACGGGAGATGCACCAATCCTTGATGTTGCACATCCAATTAAAGTAGATTTTGCTGAAACGGTCGGGTACGAAACGCGTCTCTTTTTTGCGCACGGCCTCGATGGCGGGAGCGGCCAAAGGCTCCATACGCACGAACCATTGACGGCTGATGATGGTCTCGCCCGTCGAGTGACAGCGATAGCAGGTACCCACGTTGTGGGTATAAGGCTCTTTTTCGACCAGATAGCCGCCCGCACGGAGATCTTCCTCTATGCGTTTGCGCGCTTCGAAGCGGTCCAAGCCGGCGTAGGCCTCGACCACGTCGTTCATCGTGCCGTCGTCGTTCATCACGCGAATGACGGGTAGGTTGTGGCGCTTGCCGACCTCGTAGTCGTTGGGATCGTGCGCGGGCGTGATCTTGACGGCGCCCGATCCGAAGTCCATCTCCACGTATTCGTCGGCAACGATGGGAATGCGTTTGTTGACGAGGGGCAGAATAAGCTCCTTGCCCACGAGATCTTTGTAGCGGGGATCGTCGGGGTGTACCGCCACCGCCGTGTCGCCCAACATGGTCTCGGGACGGGTGGTCGCCACCACGACGCCGCCTTCGCCGTCCGCCAAGGGATAGCGAATGTGCCAAAGGTAGGAGGCTTGCTCCTGATATTCCACCTCGGCGTCCGACAGAGCCGTCTTGCACGAGGGACACCAATTGATGATGCGGTCGCCTTGGTAGATGAGCCCCTTGTCGTAGAGGTTGATAAACACCTTGCGCACGGCCTTGGACAGGTTGTCGTCCATCGTGAAGGCCTCGCGATCCCAATCGCACGAGGAGCCCAGCCGCTTCATTTGGGTGACGATGCGGTTGCCGTATTGCTCTTTCCAAGCCCAGGCGCGTTTGAGGAACCCCTCGCGCCCCACTTCCTCTTTGGACAGCCCCTCTTTGCGCATGGCTTCCACTATCTTCACCTCGGTGGCGATAGAGGCGTGGTCGGTGCCGGGGAGCCACAGCGTTTCGAAGCCTTGCATACGCTTGTAGCGTATGAGAATATCCTGCAAGGTGTGATTGAGGGCGTGCCCCATGTGCAGTTGCCCCGTAATGTTGGGGGGCGGCAACACGATGGTAAAGGGCTTTTTGTCGGGGTTGGGTTCGGCGTGAAAATACTTGTTTTTCAGCCAAAACTCGTAGATGTCTTTTTCGAATTCTTGCGGTTGATACGTCTTTGGAATGTCCATATTAGTCCTCGTCTGTGGTGTTCGGTTTTGCCTCGGTCGATCCTTCGGCCTCGGTCGTTTCGGTCTCTTCGGCGGTTTCGTCGGTGTGCGCGGCTTGCTCTTTCAACTCTTCGCGGCTTTCGGTTTTTTCGCTGGCGTTGTTGAAGTAGTCCATGCGCATATTCTCGGCGTTCTTGATATTCTTCACGCCGCCCAACTGCGTGAGAATGACTTTGGTGTAACTGCCCGCGGCGATATAGCCCAAGACCGTGCCTACGCACAAGAAGGCGAACGCCGTCCAGAAGAGGGATTTGCCCAAAGCCATGGCGGTCTCGACGTTGTTGGCGTCGAACCAACTTGCGATCATACCGTACTCTTTGATGCCGCTGAAGGTGGGCGTGTAGGCCGCGCCCAACGTGCTGAGGATAATGGCGATGGCCACCACCAACGCGGCGGATTTGCCCCAATAGTTGGCCTTGCCGACGATATTCTTGTTGACGAGCATACCGGCGCAGACGATTTGGTACAACTCACGGATGCCGATGAGGACGGGGAAGAGCCAAAATACGTTGCCGTTGACCGTGAGACAAATGACGGCCATCAGTTGCAGTAGCTTGTCCGCCAATGGATCCAAGGCCGCGCCGACGGCAGATTCCATATGGAATCTGCGGGCGATCTTGCCGTCGAATACGTCCGTGAGGGAGGCGAAGGCGAAGATGGCCAGCGAGATATACATATAGGAATATGCGTTGATGCCGCGAGCCGCCGCTTCCAATCCTCTCGGCGTCAAAAAGAACGCCAAGGCAAAGGCGGGCACGCAGAGCAGACGAATATAGCACAATATGTTGGGAATATTCAACAATTCTTTCTTTGTGAACGTCAACTTCATACGATAATTCTCCTTGTTTTGTATTCGGATTATTCCTATTCTACAACAAGCGGGCGAATAAAGCAATTAAATACGGATATTTTTTAGTTTTCGCGTGGTCGCGTGGAAAAAGATTGTTTATGGTAATAAGTTAGAATTATTTTCCGTCGGTTTTTTCGTTTGCGGTAGGCGCGCCCCGACGGGCTTTCCTCGCATTTTGCGTTCAAACGCTTCTCGAAAAACGATTGTCGTAATCGGAGCGTGCGCTTCGTCGGGCGGAAAGCCGCGCACTTTTGGGGGAGGGTGAATAGACTATAGTATGACGAACAAGGAGGTATTATGAGAAAATTTATCGTCATTCTGGCAATTATTTGCTTGCTGGCCACGGCGGCTTTGTCGGCGGTGGCTTGTACGAAGAAAGCGGACAACGTGATAAGGTTGTCCGAAGTTACGCATTCGGTGTTTTACGCGCCTCTCTACGTGGCTATCAACTTGGGGTATATCGCGGACGAGGGGTTGGAATTGGAACTATCCAACGGCGGCGGCGCGGATAAGGTGATGACCGCCGTGTTGTCCGGACAGGTGGATATGGGCTTCTGCGGCCCCGAGGCCGTCATCTACGTCTACAACGAGGGGCGGGCGGATTGTCCGCAGGTGGTTGGGCAACTGACGCGCATGGACGGCAGTTTCATCATCGGCAGAACGGAAGAGGATTTCGATTGGGCGACGTCTTTTAAGGGCAAGGAGATCATCGGCGGCCGAAAGGGCGGCGTGCCCGCTATGGCCTTGGAGTATTGCCTCAAAAAGAACGGCTACACCATCGGCACGGACGTCACCTTGAATTACGACGTGCAGTTCGACCTTATCACGGCGGCCTTCGAGGGCGGCGTGGGTGACTACTGCACCATGTTCGAGCCTGCGGCGTCCACCTTCCGCCAGCAGGGGAAAGGCTACGCGTTAGCCTCGGTCGGCAAGGAGTGCGGGGAGATACCCTACACGGCGTTCTGCGCCACCAAGAAGTACCTGAAAGACAACGGGGACAAGGTAAAGGCGTTCTTGCGCGCCGTCAAAAAGGGCGTGGATTACGTGGCGACCAAGTCGGTGGACGAGGTGGCGGCGGCGGTGGCGCCGTCTTTTGCGGGCGTGGACGTGGCGCTCATCAAAGAGGCCGTCCGCAACTACCGCGATATAGGCGCTTACGTCACGGATATGCACCTCAACGCGGCGGCGTTCGAGCGGTTGCAGGACGTCATCGTCGAGGCGGGCGTCATGACCAAGCGGGCCACCTACAAAGACGTGGTCGATATGGGCTACCTGTCCTGATGGGTAGCCTCGCTTTGGTGGGCATATCCCACACCTATCATTCTAAGTACGGCGAGACGTCGGCCATAGAAAACATTAACCTAAAGGTTAATGACGGCGAGTTTTTCGGCATCGTGGGGCCGTCGGGCTCGGGCAAAACCACCCTTCTCAGCATTATGGCGGGGGTGCTGACGCCCTCCGCCGGCTCGGTGCTGTTGGACGGCCGCCCGCCCGCCAAAGGGCAGATTGGCTATATGCTCCAACGCGATCAACTGTTCGAGTGGCGCACCATCCTGCGGAACGTGACGTTGGGGTTGGAGATAGCCAAAAACAAGACGGACGAAGCGAAGACCTACGCCGAATATTTGCTCGAAAAGTACGGGTTGTGGGAGTTTCGCGATCGCTTCCCGCACGAGTTGTCGGGCGGTATGCGCCAGCGGGCGGCGCTCATTCGCACGATGGTGCTACGCCCCTCGGTCATCCTGTTGGACGAACCTTTTTCGGCGTTGGATTACCAGACGAGATTGTCGGTCGGCGAGGACGTGCACGCCATCATCAAGAACGAGGGGTTGACCGCCGTGTTGGTGACGCACGATATATCCGAGGCCATCGCGCTGTGCGACCGTGTGGCCGTGCTGACCAAGCGCCCCGCGACCGTCAAAACCGTGCTGGACGTTCCCCTGACCGCCGAGAATACGCTGGACCGACGGGAGGAAGCGGGGTATGCCTTGTTATTCAAAAGAATTTGGAAGGAGTTGGAGGTACGTGAAGAAGAACTACGCAAAGAAGAAAACGTGCTCGACCGAGCATCGTCGGTTTCTGCGTCGCCGAAACCGCAATAGAATTATCGTAAGAGTGACGCAAGTGGCCCTCTTGGGGCTGTTCGTCGGGCTGTGGCAACTGTTGGCGGACGTGGGAGCGATCGACGTGTTCATCACGTCTTCGCCCCAAAGGGTGTGCCAGACCTTCGCAAAACTCGCCGAAGGCGACTTGTGGCGGCACGTCTGGACGACGTTGTACGAGACCACGCTGAGTTTCGCGCTGTCCTTCGCCATCGGTACGACGGTCGCGGTGCTACTGTGGTTCAGCGAGACCGTGCGGCGGGTGATAGAGCCCTATCTCGTCGTGCTGAACGCCTTGCCCAAGATCGCCCTCGGTCCCATCATCATTATTTGGGTGGGGGCGGGCGTCAAAGCCATCGTCGCCATGGCCATACTTATCTCGGTGGTCATCACCACCATCAATACCCTGACGGGGTTCGTGTCCGTCTCGGAGGAGAAAATCCTCTTGATGCGCACGTTGCACGCCACCAAATGGCAGACGTTGTGGAAGTTGGTCTTCCCGGCGAATATTCCCACCGTGATGAGTTGCCTCAAAGTGAGCGTGGGCATGAGCTGGGTGGGCACCATTATGGGCGAATACTTGGTGAGCAAAGCGGGTTTGGGGTACCTCATCGTCTACGGCGGGCAGGTCTTCAATCTCAGCCTCGTGATGTGCGCCACCGTCCTACTGTGTCTATTGGCGGCCGCAATGTATCTCGGCGTCGCGCTGTTGGAGAAAGCAGTCAATCGCAAAATAGGACAATAAACGGGAGAGCGAAGGACGGGCCGCAAAACGTCATACGAGGGCCTATCGGGGCGCGTGCGCCTCGGTATGGCCCCGTTTTTTTTGTGCAATCTCGCACTTTTGAGCGCAAGGCGTCCTTGCGGCGGTCGGGGAAAAAGGAGAATAACAGCGCGAAATATCTTAAAATATTAAGAAAATTTAATAAAATTACTTATTTTTTTTGTGCAAATACTATTGTTTTTTTGCTGTACAAAATGATATAATTCTTACATATAAGGCTTCAAAACCTTTCAGATATAGATGTTTCCCGTGGGCTTGTTCTCACGGTTGTATATATAAATGCGACTCGGTCGCGACCATTATGAGCAGAAATTTGTCGATTGTCGAGTGCTTTGATGCCGCCGCAGCAAAGGCGTATCTCAAGCGCTCCCGTATAGAGTTTATTATTTGGGTGGTATCTTTTGCCGTGCTTACGGCATTAGCGGTTTCACTATTTGCGGTTTACGGCGTTAAAACGTCCTCGCGGACGTTGTTTTTGGCGTTGGCGTTGACCTTCGCCGCGGTGGACGTGGGCGGTATCGTGGGCGCTACCATGTCGGGCGTGCGGTATAGCCAGGCCAAGCGCACGGTGCTCGACAGCGCGGAGTATATTCGCGAAGTCGCTTCGCTGCGTGCGTCGGCCGCTTACGACGAACTGTCCAAGGACGCAAAAGAGGTGATTTTCCGCGCGGAAGGGTTCTATTTCAACGATATCGACACCCCCTACCAAATGCGCGTCATCAACGGCAATTCGTTCAGTTCCAACTACCAGATTTCTTTGTTGTATGCGGACGGCAACTACCTCGTCTACAGAAGCGCCGTGTTCAGCCTGACGGGGCAAGAAGAGCGGGTGTTGAACGGAAGTATCCCCTTCGACAAGATAACCAATATCGGCATCATCAAGGCCAACGGTATCGATCTGTTTTGCTCGCAACTGAAGATCGTGTTCGGCTCGCAATGTATGTTGTTTGCGTTGAACAGCACAAGTGACTACCTAAAAGATTTGGACGCGTTGCAAAACCTCGTCTTCCGCGAGGAGGTATAACGGAACGCATGGCAACCTTCCCATAGGGAAGGTTGTTTTTGTATAAATCGCACGATTTGTCGGTTTGTGGCCGTGCGTTCGCGCAAAAAAACGCGTCGGCGGGGCGAAAAATCGCGCGATACGTCAATGGGATAAGGAGGGAAAAAGGATGACTATAGACCAAGAAAAATTGCAAAAATCCATCGACTTCGTGGAGGCTTTGGCGCGGGGCTGTAATCCTTGCGACGGTGAGTACGTGGAGGACGGCGTCCTGAACGACGTGTGCTGGGATTGATATGATCGTCGCACGCAGTCGGGTGTGAGGACGGTAGAGCGCGTACGCGACTGCCGTCGAATCGGCGCAAACGAACGAAACTCGCTTTGACAATGCCTCTATGAGGCATTGTTTTTTCGTCGCGGGGCATAAGAAGCGTTGCGAGGGGCGGGCGCGTATTCGGCGTATCGAGGGATTGCGGCTACGCCGACGGGGTAGGGCGCGTCACTCTTTGACGACCTTTTTGATGATGACGACGGCGATGGAAAGAAGCGCGTTGACAGCGGCGAAGACGTAGTAGTACGCTTTGACGGGCGACCACACGGCAAGCCCCAAAGAGAAGACGGCGGAAAGGGCGAAGAGCGCCGAGTGGCGAAGGGATAAGGAGCCGAGCCACGTTTTGAAGTTGGGCCTATTTTTGGCGGGGAGCGGGGCGAACGTGACGCCAAGCCGAAAAAGGCGGCGAAGTATCTCCTTGGGATGAATAATTATTAATTTTTCGGCGGATCCGGAGAGAATGGACAGGGCCTTGCGGTCTACGTCTACGGCGGCCACGACCATGGTCACCCTGCGCGGTTTGAGCGCGCGATACAGTTTGGCCGCCCATTCCTCGCCCACCTTGCCGTACCCCAAGGCGTTGACGATGAGTTTGCCGTCCGCATCGTAGTATGCGTCGGGGATAGGGGGCGCGGTCGGCGAAGAGTCACCCTGCGCCGCGGTTGTTTCGTCGTGCGCTTTTCGGTCGGGAACGGACGGAAGCGAAGTGGCGTCGGCCCGTTCGGCGGGCGGAAAAATGCGTTGGAGATAGGCGGTGCTCAAAGTCTTGCCTTCGAGCAACAATAGGTCGGTGAATTGGGTGAGCGGAATGCGTTTTTGCCTATAAGGCAAAAGGCGGACGAGGGCAAGCCCCGCCGCTATGCCCAAAAGGGCGAAGACGAGCCCCCATAGAAAACTGTCGGTTACGTATGCGCCGAGCATATACAGTAGTGCCGCCACGGAAAGAAAGACGGCGATGCGGTCGTTGATGCGTGCCATATCCACAGTATCGACCTTTTTGAATTGACGTATGCTCTTTTTGCAAAAGGTATTGAAATAAAGCGTAAAATGATATATAATATGGCTATGGGACGTGAAGTGTTCGAGAGAATAAAAGTAGGCGTGTTCGGCGGGGCGTTCGATCCCGTGCACAACGAGCACGTGCGGCTGATGGAGACAGTGATAGAGCGGCTGGGGCTCGAAAAGTTGGTGCTGCTGCCATCGGGCAACGCGCCGCATAAACGAACGGGCACGCCCTTCGACAAGCGGGTGGCTATGCTCGAGATAGCGACCGCGCATATCCCCGAGGTGGTGATAGACACGGCGGAAGAACGAGTGGAAACGCCCACCTACAGCTCGGAAATGCTGCCGAGATTGCGGGAAAAATACGGCGACTTCGTGCACGTCATCGGGGGCGACAGTATCGTCGCCATGCCGACCTGGCATCTGCCGCAAGAGGTGATGCGCTATCCCACCGTGGTGGTGGCGAGAGGCGCGGTCGACGAAACGCTCGAAAAGGCGGTGCGGTATGCAGAGGTGACCTATAAAGCGGACGTCTTGGTGCTGCCCGTATGTCTCGATGATGTGAGTTCCACCGCCATTCGGCTGGCCTATCGCGTGGGCAAAACGCCCGATGGGCACGACCTTGCGGAAGGGCAAAAGGCGTGGGACGATGGCGGGTATTATCCCATGCGAAACGGGGTGTGCTACGGCGTGCATAACTACATTCGTAGTTATGGTTTGTACGACGAGTACCACGCTATCGTCAACGAAGTGCCCCGCCATATCTCCCAAGAACGGTGGGCGCACAGTCGCGAGGTGGCCTTGATGGCCGTGCGGCTCAACGGACAACTGCACCTGCCCGAAGATAAGGTGATAACGGCGGCTCTGTTGCACGATTGCATGAAGGGGGCGACGCACGTCTATCCCGCCGTGCCCGCGGACGCGAGGCAACCGGGCGTGCTGCACGCCTTTAACGGCGCGGAAGAGGCAAGATACCGCTACGGCGTAGAGGACGATGAGATATTGGCGGCTATCCGCTATCACACCACGGGGAGAGCGGGAATGAGCGATCTCGAAAAACTCATTTACCTCGCCGATTACTGCGAGGCGACGCGCACCTTCGAGGACGCCGCCAAAGTGCGGGAGGTCGCCTTGGCGAATTTTGAAGAAGGATTCGTGCTGGCGGTGAAGAAGACGCACGACCACGTGCACGAAAAGGGCGGCGAGATATGCCCCTATGGGGACGAGTGTTATAGGTACTATTGCAAGGAATAGCCTTGCGGGGAAATCCATGCGCCAAGGCGCAGTGAATTGCGGGCTTAGCCCGCGTGAATTGCGCAAAGCGCGTGAATTGATGCCCATTCGGGTATCGTGAATTGCACCTACGGTGCGTTGTGGACTCGCCGAAAGGCTCGTATAATAGCGTGCTACGCACGAATGATAACGCCCGAACGGGCGAATTTGATGCCAAAGGCATCAAGAAGGAGAAAAAATGGATTTGATGAACTCTAAAGAATTGGCAAGGAAGATCGCGGAGACGTTGGCGGATAGACATATCACCAATATCGTGACCATTGACGTGAGCGAAAAGACCGCGGTGACCAACTACTACGTGGTGGGTACCGCGAGAAACGCGACGGTCGCCAAAACCGCCAGCGATTATTTGCAGGATAAGTTGGAGGGGGAGAATAAGGACGGTATCTTCGCCGCCGGTAAGGAGGGCGAACGCGAAGGACGGTGGATCGTGCTGGATTATGGCTTGGTCATCGTGCATATCTTCCATACCGACCTACGGGATTTCTATGACTTCGAGAAGTTGTGGGCCGAGCCCGACGGGAGCAACGTCGAACGATTTATGACCGTGTAGGGAACCAGCCCGTGCACGCCTGCGGCGCCGCGATCGCTACTTGCGCTCGACAGACGGTTTGGGTGCGTAGGACGGGTCAACGCGTTGTAGAAAAGTAAATAGATGCGTTCGCCTGCGGCGAACGGATATGGACGTACGCCATAGGCGTACGTTTTTTTTGCGGTGACGACGGTCGCGGTTTGGCGGCGCGTGGGCGTATGAACGACGTAGAAAAAGGGAAAACTGATAGGAGAAGGATAGTAGCGTATGATGGTGATAGAATGTGCGGCGGAAATGGAAATACCCATCGCGCATCCCGACGTGGCGGCGTATCAATGCGCCATGACGGACGAGGGGGTGGTGGTGGCCGTGGTGCTACGCCCCGTGTACGGGCGGAACGAGCGGCAACGCGTGTTGCGCGAGGTGGCGCAGTCGGTGCGGCAATATTTGTCGCTGGGGTTGGCGGACGGCTTCGGGCGTGCGGCGGTCTCGGTCAAAGACAGACGAAAGAAAGTCATTCTGGACGAGGAAAGGGATAGTTCGCTACGCTCGAATGCGGACAATGCGCCAAGTGAGCATTGCGCCGTGGACGGCGCGGAGCGGTTGCCTGTCTACGTGTGTGCGGACGTGCATATTTATCAAGAAATATTGCATAAACATACGATAGATATTGATGAGATAAAAGGGCGAACGAGTTGCTTTTGTCTGGAATAAATCGAGCGAAGTCGCCACGCGTAAGGGACGCGGGCGTGGAAAAAACAAGGGTGACCGAACGAACGGTCACCCTTGTTGATGAAGGGAAATAACTCAGGATTCTTGGGGTTTGACCTCTTCCATCAACTCGAATACGATGGCGGACAACTCGTCCTTGTCGAATAGGGTGGGGCAGGGATAGAGGGGATTGGCCTCGGCGTCCGCGCGTTTGACGATCTCGGGAATGTCCGCTTCGTTGATGGCGAATTTGCCGCCGATCTTTTGGGGGATCTGCATCTCGGCGTTCATCGCTTCGACGCGGGCTATGAAGGCCTCGGCTTTGGCTTGGTCGTCCTTGCCTCCGATGCCGACCACATCCGCCAACTCGGCCAAGCGCTTGTAGGCGCTCTTGCCGTAGGCTTTGAGCATGGTTGGCAAAATGATGCTCATCGCCAAGCCGTGGGGAATGTGATAGAAAGCGCCCAAGGCGTGACCGATGGCGTGTACGTAGCCCACGTAGGCGCGGGTGAACGCGCGACCGGCAAGCATGGCGGCGCGTTGCATATTGCCGCGAGCCTCCAAGTTGGTGCCCTCGTGGTAGGCGGTGAGAATGTTGTCGAAAATGAGTTTGACCGCGTCAACGGCGTCGCGCTTGGTGTCCCGCGTGTTGGACCGACCGATGTAGGCCTCGACCGCGTGCGTAAGCGCGTCCATGCCCGTAGTGGACGTGATGTGCGGGGGAAGTCCCACCGTAAGGTTGGGATCCAATACGACGTAGCCGGGGATGAGGCTGGGATCGTTGATGGGATACTTCTCGTTTTTGTCGGGGTTGGAAATGACCGCCGCCAAGGTGACTTCGCTGCCCGTGCCCGCCGTGGTGGGTACCGCGTAGAAGGGGGACAGTTTTTTGTTGATTTTGAGAAGACCTTTCATCTGCTCGACCGACTTCTTGCTGACCGAACGCGCCGCGATGATCTTGGCGCAGTCCATGGGCGAGCCGCCGCCTACCGCCACGACCACGTCGCATTGGTTGGCTTGGTATACCTTGAGCCCGTCCTCGATGCATTGAATGGAGGGATTGGGCACGACCTTGTCGTATAAGGCGTATTTGACGCCTTCCTCTTCCATTTTGGCAAGGAAGGGGGGCAGGACGTTTTTGGACAAAAATTCATCCGTGACGACCAGCACGCCCGCGGCCTTGCGCTCTTTGAGAAGAGCGGGCAAGCGGAGAAGACTGTCCGGCCCTTCGATGACCTCGGCCTTGCGCCAAGGCATCATAAACTCCGCGACGTACATCACGCGTTGATAGGTTCTGCACCAGCATTTTCGTAAAGCGTTCATAACGACCTCCGTAAATATTTGGGAAATTAACTACATTTTACCACAAAAATCCGCGTTTGGGTAGAGGGAAACGAAAGTTTTTTGATAAAAAACGAAGGATAAGCGGTCGAGAGAAAGAAATTGCGAGGAATGTGGCGGGAACGGTTGCAAGAGAAGGGGGAAAGTGATATGATAGAGGTACCTTGAGGCGAAGTGAAAGTCTTCACCGGCGGTATAGGCCGCTAACGCCGCTACTTGCGGCGCCGAGTGGGTGCAATTCCCACCCCGACGGTATAGTCCGGATGGTAAAGGAATAATACGCAACGTTATTCCGCCCAAGAGGCGGTTTTTTGATGGCCGCCGAAGGAGACGCGTATGGAAGAAGAAAAGAAAGAGAACGGGGCCGCAGTGAGGGAGGAGAAATCCGCTCGGGACGCGAGCCGGAGAAATCCGCTTGAACCGCAAGCGGGAGAAATCCGCTCGGAATGCGAGCCGGAGAAATCCGATTTTCGTCGGGGCGCGGACGCACCGAGCGCGAATGAAATGGAGACGCCCGAGGCAAAAGGCATAGAATCCGAGCCAAAGAAGGGAAAGAGAAAGCGGCGGGAATATACCAAGAAGATAGCCGTGACGGGCGTGTTTACGGCGCTGTCCTACGGGTTGTACCTCTTGGGCAAGTTTTGCAAACTGCCCTTTATGTTTCCGTCCTTTTTCGACTTGCAATTCAGCGAGTTGCCCGCCCTCATCGCGGGGTTTATGTTCGGCCCTTTGTGGGGCGCGGCGATCGTCGTGCTGAAATGCCTGTTGAAAATGCCCCTGACCTCTACCGCGTTCGTGGGAGAGGGAACGGATATTATTCTCGGGCTGGCGTTGGTGGTGCCCGCCGCGCTCGTGTACCGCAAGTATAAGAATATACGCGGCGCCGTCGTGGGCGTGGTGATCGGCAGCCTCGCGCTGACGGGGGTGGCCGTACTCGTCAACCGCTTCGTGAGCGTGCCTTTCTATATCCGCTACTACTTCGGCGGCAACGAGGCCGTGCTGGTGAAGATGCTGACGCCGCTCTTCCCGAAAATCACTTGGGAAAACTTCTACACTTACTACCTCACCTTGTCGGTGGTGCCTTTCAACCTCTTGCGGTGCTTGTTGATGTGCTTGATGACTTTCGCAGTGTACAAGAGATTGTCGAGGCTCATAAAGAAGTGGGTGAGCGCGTAGGGCGCGAGATACCGCTATGCGGTACGTAAAAGTGAATTGACGGCGTTCGCCGTCGTGAATTGGCCTGCGGCCGTGAATTGAAGTCTTGCGACTTCGTGAATTGCACCTGCGGTGCGTTGTGGACGCGCGGGGCGCGAGATAGGAGATAGTTGCCGAGGGCAACCGCGAGATACCGCTAAGAGGGGCGAACCCCCTGTGGGATTGGAGGGATACCGCCGTGGGCGAAGAGAATAGACGAATGGAATACGTGTCGAGAAGCGTGGAAGAAACGTATAGGATCGCCGAAGTGCTGGCGAAGAGCCTGTCGGGGGGAGAAGTCGTTCTCCTCGACGGGGATTTGGGCGCGGGAAAAACCACTTTTGTCAAGGGGCTGGCGAAGGCGCTGGGCGTGGAGGACGTGGTGACCAGCCCCACCTTTACGTTGATGAACGAATATAAGGGCGACAAGTTGTGGCTGTATCACTTCGATTTGTACCGCCTGGACGAGGAATCGGCGGCGGAGATGGGCTTCGAGGAGTATTTCCATAGGCCTGACGCGGTGTGCTGTATCGAGTGGAATAAAAACGAATGTTTTTGGGGAAAAGTGATAAGAGTTTGTGCGAGATACGCCGAGGGTGAAGAGAACGGAAGAGTGTACGTAATAGAGTGAATTGACGGCATTCGCCGTCGTGAATTGGCCTGCGGCCGTGAATCGAAGGCTTGTGCCTTCGTGAATTGCGAATGAGTGGGGAAATAGGAGTTGGGATAATGAGTAAGATATTGATAGTGGATACGTCGGTGAGGAGTACGCTCCTTGTGGCGGAGAACGAATGCGCGGTGAAGGTGATCGACAGAGTGCCCGCCGCGGGCGAGAATACGTCCAAGAATATCATTCCCTTGGTGGACGAGGCGTTGGCTTCGGTCGGCTTGACGATGGGGGATCTGGACCTCGTCGCGGTGGCCGTGGGGCCCGGCTCGTTCACGGGGTTGCGCATAGGCGTGAGCGTGGTGAACGCGTTCGGCACGACGGGCGTGAAACTGTTGGGCGTGAATTTGCTCGAAATGCTCCTCGAGGGCGAAGATGACCAAACGACGGCGGCGCTCCCGTCGAGAGCGGGGTATTGTTACACCGACAAAGGGGAGATGAGCGTGGAAGAAGTGGCCGCCCTCGATAGGTCGGTGGGCGTGGAAGGTACGGGCGCGAAAACCGTGCTTGGGCGCGAGGCGTACGCGAGTCGACTGCATACCTACGTAATAAATCACGCGGGGGAAGCCGCGACCGAGCCCGTGGCGCCGTTGTATCTCAAAAAGAGCCAGGCCGAAAGACTGCGCGAGAATAGAAAAGATGGAGATTGAGTTTCGGCAAGCCGTGAGGGGGGATCTGGAAGAGTTGCGCCGCATAGAAGAGGCGTGTTTTTGCGACCCCTGGACGGAGGATATGCTGGAAGAGGAGTTGCGGACGCCGCATAGCAAGTACGCATTGATGATCGTGGACGGCGAGGTGGCGGGCTATTACAGCTATATGCACATATTGGACGAGGCGCATATACTGAATGTAGCCGTCCTGCCCGCGTATCAAGGCAGGGGGTTAGGTAGCCGAATGATGGCGCATCTTCTCGCCGATTTGCCCGAGGACGTGGCGGCCGTGACGCTGGAAGTGCGCGAAGGAAACGCGGTGGCTAGGCATCTGTACGAGAAATGCGGATTCGTGGCCGCGGGTATCCGTCCCAAGTATTATATGGACGGGGAGAACGCCGTCATTTATTGGTACCGAAGGAGTGTAGACTGTTAGCGCACGTCCGTTTGGGACAAGGAAAAGAAATACTGTATTTGCATGGTTGGGGTTGTACGAAAGAGGTGTTTGCCTTGCGGGAAACCCCATCTTTTTGTTTGACCGCCGTGGATTTCTACGGATTCGGCGAAAGCCCCGCGCCCTCGGTGCCCGTGGATCTGCAATACTTCGCGGACGGGGTGGACGAGGTGATGCGCCGCTACAATATGGAAGACGTGGTGGTGGTAGCCCATTCCTTCGGCGCGCGGGTGGCCGTGCGTTTGGCGACGCAATCTACGCGCATAGCGGGGTTGGTGCTGGTGGGCGCGGCGGGTATGAAGCCGAGGCGCACCGCGCGGTATTATCTGCGCATCGCAAGAGCCAAGTGGTATGCGCTGTGGGGATTGCCCCGCCCGCAGGGAAGCGCGGACTACGAAGCTACCTCGGGCGCGGAACGGCGGACTTTTGTGAACATCATCCATACCTATCAGGAAAAAGAGGTGCGCGAAATACGCGTGCCCGTCCTCTTGGTGTGGGGGACGGCCGATAGGGAAACGCCCCCGTATATGCTACGGCGGTACGAGCGACTGCTACGGAATAGCCGAACCGTGCTATTTGAGGGGCGGGGGCATTTTTGCTTTGCGGAAGAGCCGCAACGATTCGACGCCATCGTGAAAGAGTTTGCGCTGTGCACCACCGCGGGGGAGAACCCCTCTGCGGAATGCGGTGAAATCCGAGGCAATGCCTCGGGAAAAATCCGTTCTGCCGCACGGGAGAAATCCGCTCTGACCGCGAGCGGGAGAAATCTGCCTGCGGCGGGAGGCGGACGCCCCGATGGGGCGAACGATCATTCGCTGCACGAAGGTCGCGGCGCAAATGGAGAAGAGGGCGAGTCATGAGGATCGCGGCGGTATTGGTGAGTTACGCGCTGGCGGTCTTGGCGTTGGCGCCCTACCTCGACGGGGTGCAACGGAATAGGTATAAGCCGCTCGGGCGTGTGCGGAAAGGTTGGCCGTGGGTGGACCTTGCCATTGCCGTGTACGCCCTCGCGTTGAGCGCGTCGGCGTGGTTGTGGTGGCCCGACGAGAAGTGGGTGGGCGCGTATGTCTTGGCCGCTTTTCTGCCCGAGACCGTGTGGCTGGCGGTGCGGATAAAGGGGGTACGTCCGAGGCTATCCGCGCGTTTTTGGCGATTGTACGCGGTGGCGGCGGCGCTATTGGCGGCCCCGATGGCGTGCGCGCTCGTCAAAGCCGAATACGTCTATTGGTGGGGCGTGTGCGGGACGATGGGGTACCTCGTGGCGGCGGTGGCGGCGGGAATATGCTATCCCTTGGAAACTCGCCGTAACAGACGATTTGAAAAGAGAGAAGCCGAGACGCTCGCCAAATCGAACGCGTGCCTTATCGGGGTGACGGGCTCGGCGGGCAAGACCACGGTGAAGCGGTTGATCGTATCGGCCCTCGGCGAAGGGGCTTACGCCACCAAAGGAAATTACAATACGCCCATAGGGATTGCCTTGTCCATTCGCGAAATGCCCGCGGGGACCAAGTGGTTCGTCGCCGAAATGGGGGTGGGAAAACCCGACGATATGAAAGAGTTGCTGGCGTTGTATCGCCCCAAAGTGGGGGTGGTGACCTGCGTATTGCCCCAGCACACCGCCAAATTCGACCGCGTGGAGGACATACGGCAGGAAAAGTGCCGATTGCTGGACCAAGTGGAGTGGGGTATATGCCATACGTCCGTGGGGTATCCCGCGCACGCGACCTTCGGCGAGGGGGGCGATTGGTGGGCGGAAAACGTGCGATTGGACAAAGAAGGCGTGTCCTTGACCGTGTGCAATCGTCGGGAACGGGCGGACGTGCGCTTGCCCTTGCCCGGACGGCAAAACGTGGATAACGCCCTGTGCGCCTACGCCGTGGCGCGACACCTCGGCGCAACCCCCGAAGAGATACGGGCGCGGTGGGCGACGGTGAAAGGAGAGCCGCACCGCCTGGAAGTGAAGAAGAACGCGCGCGGCGTGTGGATAGTGGACGACGGGTACAACTGCAATATACGGGGCGCGGAATACGCGTTGGAATATCTGCGTCTGTACGAGGGGCGCAAAGTGGTGGCGACGAGCGGCATTGACGAGAGCGACGACAAGTTGGGGCTCAACGTGCGCTTGGGTGAGATGATCGCGCAAACGGCCGACGTGGCGGTGATCGTGGGCGACCGATATGAAAAGGAATTGCGGCAGGGATTGGGGGGATACGTGCCCGTCTATTCGGTGCCGAATACCGAAAAAAGCGTGGCCTTGTACGCGGGATTGCTGCGGGAAGGCGACGTGCTGTTGATCATGGCCGATTACAAGGAATAGGAGGTAAAATGCGGAATATTTTGATGGTGTACGGCGGAAGGTCGTACGAACACGACGTGAGCGTGATAAGCGCCGTGCAGATAGGCGAATTGTGGACGGGTGAAGACCGCTTGGTGCCCGTGTATATGCGCGAGGGCGAACTGTGGCTGGTGAAAGACTGGAAGAAATACGCCGCCTATACGGGCAAAGTGAAAGGCAAGAGGGCGACCTGGGCGAAGGGCGGCCTGAAAGTGGGCGGCACCTATCTTCGGGCGGCGGCCGCCTTGCTCGTGACGCACGGAGGCGAGGGAGAGGACGGCACATTAGAGGCGGTGCTCGATTATTATCAAGTCCCCTATACCGCGTGCGATACCCTCACGTCCGCCGTGTGTATGGATAAGATATGGTGTAAGCGCGTGCTGGCCGGGTTGGGCTTCCCCGTTGTGGATGGCGGCGAGGCGAAAGAGGGCGTGACGCCCCCTTTGCCCGTGGTGTGCAAACCCGCGAGATTGGGCTCGAGTATAGGCGTTGGGGTGGCGCGAACGGAAGAGATGTACCGCAACGCGTTGGCGCAGGCCGCCGCCTACGACGATAGAGTGCTGTGGGAACGCTACGTCGAAGGGGCGAAGGAATATAATCAGGCCGCTCTTTGGGACGGGAACGAAATACGCCTGAGCGCCATTGAGCGTCCCGCCTATGGGGGCGATACGTACACCTTTGGGGAAAAATATATGCGGGAGTGCGCCCACGAGTTGCCCGCGGCGTTGGCGGACGAACTGCGGGAGGAAATAGAGAAGACCACCCGCGAAGTGTACGGGGCGCTCGGTATGCGGGGCGTGGTGCGCGTGGATTACCTCTACGACGGAGAAAAATTGTACGTCAACGAGATCAATACCATCCCCGGCTCCTTGTCTTTCCGCTTATTTGCGGCGGTGGGAATGCCCGTCGCGCGGTTGACGGAAGTGCTGGTGGAGAACGCGCGGTGCGCGAAAGAACCCAAGGCAAAATACGGGGAATTGCTGGGAGAATTGGTGGGAACGTACAAGTAGAGAGGTGAGGCGAGCGCCTTTCTCTCTACCGTGAGATCGTCGGCAGAGCCGATTCTATACTTTCGACGAAAGCGAATAGGATATATCGCTATGCGGTGCGAGATAGCAGAGGGAAATTGCGCTACCGAAAGCGGGGGAAACGGGTGCAAGGTGCGGAAAGTCGTCCAAAGCGAAGCTTAACGCGCAAATCGTATTGCGTGATGGAAAAAGAGGTTACCGCGTGACGGAAACTTCGACGGAAGAGCGGGAAACGCCGTAGCAGACCTTGTCTGAAACGTAGTAGACGGCGTCTACGAAAAACTTGCGGTTGGCGTCGTCCACCATAGACGAGGACGTGACGGGATAGGTGAGGGCGGGATCTGCGAAGCGCACAAACACGTAGTATCCCGCGTCGTCGGTGGGGAAAGGCCGATTCTTCTCGGCGTTTTGGGTGTCCTCGACGCGGTAGACCATTTTCGGCTCCGAACCCGTGGTGCGCCGCATCAAAGTGGCGATGTCCGCCGTGGTGGTGAAGGTGCCGTTGGAATAGATGGAAACGCCCGAATTGATTTGGTCCAACGCCGCCTTGGCCATGGCGAAATAATTGCGCACGGCGTCTTTGTTGTTGTTGTCCTTGACCGACTTGGCAATGCCGATGACGGCGGAAGTGACCGTACCTGCCAAAATCGCCATAATCGCAATGACTACGACGAGTTCGACGAGGGTGAAACCTCTGCGGTGCAAGTGGGCAAGATAACGTTTCATACCGCTTATTGTAGCATAAAAGCGAATTATTGTCAATATAGGTGATTTGCACTTTGTCTTAAAAGGTCTTAAAAGTGGGGAATGCGGCGAAAACGCCGCTTTTTTTTGGTTGAACGGACGCGGAAACGGGCATACTTCTCTCGATGAGAAGAAGATGGACGGGAAGAGCGAGTAGGGTTTTGTGCATAGTGGCGCAGGGGGTACTTTTGGTGACGTGCGCCACGTCTTTGGCCATGATGAGCGCGGGAAATTGGCGTGAGAAAACGCAAGAGCCGGAAGAGGATACGGCGGCGTTTTTGCCCGTGCCGAAAGAGGACGCGGGCGATATCGTTTGGCCCGAAAAAGAAGAGGACACGAAGGGGGACGACGCGGTGACCGAGAGGGAAGAAGACGGAAAAGAAAACGCGCAAAGCGAAGTGGACGGAGAGGAGAAAAAGGCGCGGGACGGCGAGACGGGAAAGACCGAAACCGCTACGGTATATAAGGCCGATTTGCGACTGCCCGTAGAGGAGCGGGTGCGGGTTTTGTTGTCGAAAACCCCTATACGTACGGGGGAAACCGTGAACTATGCGGCGCTGCTGACGGGGGAAAGGCTCAGTTGGAGCGTGCCATACGCGTTGATACGCTTCGACGAATTGGCATATATCTATTGGGAAGCCATGAAGGCCGAGGCGCCCAAGATGAAAGACGCCGCGTTGACCGCGGTGCGCGCCGCGCTCGACGGGGAGAATTTGACGTTGGAATTGACCGTGGATATCAAGGTGACGAACAGACTGCTGAAGGCGTTGATGGGCTCGGACGAGGAGCGCGCCAAGGTCACGCTGGAAACGCGGGTGGCCGACGGGAAAATCACCGTCCAAGGCGTGACGGCGGCGGGGAGTAAGGCGTACAAGGAGAGTATGCTGAAACTCGGCTCGGACTATTTGTTCGGCACGGAAGATTATTTGGGTTACGTGCGGGAAACCGTGGCGAACGTGGGCAGGTCGCTGGGCGAGGTGAAAGAAGCGTCGAGCGTGCGGTACGGCGTGGTGGTGTGCGGGCGCGGATAGACCCCGAAAAACGGTGATACGCTTTGCCAAAGGCAAAAGCGCGATTATCTTGCCCGTGGAAAGCCGTGATATTCGCTTTGCGAGTTGCGGCGGCGGGCGGGGCGACAGCGTGAAGATTTGATTAAAATAGCGAAAGGGTATTGCAATATTGTAGTATAATGTGGTATTATTGTTGTATCTATGCACATACGCGAGGTGTATACTATGACAAAGACCTATAATAAACTACTACTTGGACTGCTGGTCGTCGTGCTGTTGACGACGGCTTTCGTCGCGGTGGCCGTGACGAAGACGGCCTCTGCCGACAACGCGCTGTTCGTGTACGGCTCGATCGAATTGGATAGAGCGGCCTACCAAGGCGAGGATTACCAAGTGAAGGCGAGAATATGGACTTCGACCGATAAAGCCGAATGGACCTATTTGGCGCTCGGCGAGGCAACCATGAACGCCCAAGTGAAGTATTATCAAGGCGATACCCTCTTGGGGGCGAAGCCCACCGCCGTGGGTACGTATACCGTGAAGATCCTCGTAGGCGAGGGCGGTACGGGTACTTTCCAGAATATGGCGGGCAACGCTTTGAGCGCGGGTAGCACCGTGGCGTCTTTGTCCTATCGCGTCGTGGAGAAAGGCGTCAACGTGCTGTTTGCGCCCTCGTCGGATATCGCGTACGACGGGGCGAACCATTGTGAAGCTGTGAAAAACGGTACCAAAGTGTACGTGGACGGAGAGGATAAGACCGCCGAGTACACCGTGAAAGTGCAGGACGAGAATATGGCGGATACCGCGGAAGTGATCGACACGGGCGTCTATCACGTGGTCGTGCAAAAAGCCGCGGAAACCTATACTTCCACCTTCTACGTGAAGAGAAATCTCGCCGACTGGTTGTCGTTGTCGGCGGACACCCTGTCCCTCTATGAGGGAATGTACACCACCTATAACAAAGGCGTCAGCCCCGACGCGCTCGAAGCCGAAAGAGCCGCGATGCTGGCCGCCCGCGCGGCGTATTATACGCCCAAGTTCGCGGGAGCCGCCGCGAAGGCGAACGGTCAAATCGCGGACGCGTACGCCGACAAGTTGACGGTGACCTATTGGAAAGACGGCTTGCTCCTCGCCGAAGCACCCGTCAAGGCGGGTACCTACGTGTGCCGTGTGACCGCGTCGCAACCCATTGCGGCGGCGGATCTGGCGGTGGGCGACTTCGTGGATCTGACGTATACCATCAAGCCTACGCCCTACGTCGTCAAATGGAATCAAAATATCGACCAAGCGACGGGCGCTATGTATATCGTGCGCGGAACGGAAGTGAAGGTGCGCCCCGCCGAATTCGCCTTGCGGGCGGATGAATCGCAAAAATTGGAGTTGCGCGTGGTCGATAGTTCGGCAACCTATTATCGCGCGAACGGTACCGCCATGAGCAACGAGGAAGTGGGCGACGGATTGACCGCCCTCGGGAAATATACCGTGACCTATTCGTTGGACCTCTCGGTGGGCGAAGGCGGCAAGATAACGGGCAAGGGCTTCTTCGGCGAGGCCGACCAAAACTTCGTGATAAACGCCTCGAATAACGAGATAACGCAGGAATTCGAGATAATCGGTACGTACGAAATAACGGGCGTGCGGCAAGTGTACTACAACGACCAAACGAACGCCGCCAAAGCATACATAGCCGCGCACGCCGGCGCAAGAGCCACCTCGGCCTTGTCTCCCGCCGTCCGCTACAACAGTTCGGCCGCGGATAACCTGACCTTTGCCTATACCTATGAGGGCAGCGCGACCTTCCCCGACGGAGATCCCGTCAATTTGAACACCATCAAAGCCAAGCAACTGCGGGGGCGCTACGAGTGCGAAGTGACCTTCGGCGATTGGATAGGCACCAACAACCTGGGACAATCCGTGCAAGTGGCCGAGGCGGGCGATAAAGCGCACTTCGCCTTCGCCATCGAAACCGTGCCTATGGGCACCATGGCCGTGGACGCGGACGATAAGACGGCGGCGCTGGCGGCCGTGGCGGACGCGATGAGCGAAAAATTCGGCGTGACGGCGGGTGACGTTACCGTGGTCTACTATACCCTCGAAAACGATATCTACAAGGTGACCGCCGAGAACGATATTTGCGCCGAGGTGGGCAAATACGCCGCCTATATCACGATGGGCGCGGGCGCCTACAAGGGGCAAAGTTTCGTGCTGAATATCGAAAAGAAATCCACGGCGACGACGGACAGCATTCGCTTCGATATAGCGGGGCTTTCGTTGGACGCCGCCGACTATACGGGCACGGCCTTTGCGGCGGAGCCCGATTTCGGCGAGTTCGACTCGTCGGGCTTGGCCTATAGCGTGTATTATCAAAAACAAGCGGGCGACGTATGGACGATCTGCGCCTATCCCGTAAATCCCGGCCGCTATCGCGTCGTGCTGCGGTTCAACGAGCCGTGCGTGTATTACAGCGTGGGCTACGGCAAAGAGGTGTACCGCGAATTCACCATCCGCACCCTTCAACTGACCGCGAAGGCCGCCTTCGTGGGGGACAGCGTGTTCGACGCGACCGAAAAAGAAACCGACGTGACCTTCTACGTGGGCGGTAGACCGTTGCCCGCCGCGGACGCCGCCGCTTTCCACTATACCAAGTATTACGCGAAGGCTTCGGACAGCACCGTCTTTACGACGAATAAACCCTTGGACGCCAACCGCTATGCGGTGGGCCTGGTGTTCGGCGAGGATTATCCTGCCTACGGGTACGCGGCGACGGCGTTGACGCCTGCGGAGATTTTGACGACTTATCTCTCGTACGACGGCTATATGCTGGCGTGCGACGGCGCTTTGGTCTTGCCCGCCCTTCGGTTGGACGCGGTGGTGACCTTGCCCGTGGGATATAAGGCAACGTACGCGGGCGACTATATCCTGCCGCGCTACGCGTTCTATAAGGGCAACGAGGGAAAGAGCGGCCTCGCCACCTTGTTGGAGAATATCCAAGGGCAAACGGCGCTGGCCGCGTATGCCGACAGTTTCGACACCTATTTCGAGCATACCTCGTCGAGGACGGAATTCGGCAGCAATATCAAGAAAGAAAATACCGAGCCCATGGAAACGGGGCGTTATGACAGATTGATAACCGTTCGCGCCGCCTATCGGGGCAATATCGCCTTCGGCAGAGTGGTCGTGGTGTACGACGGCGCCCGGGCGGGCGAAACCTATACGGCGGACGCCGCCGTGGTGGAAGGAAGCGATAATTTGAAGCTGAACGTCGTGTACACCGTGAATCCGCTGCCGGTGACCATAAATGCGTTGGACGAGGCCATATTCGCAAAAGCGGGCGATACCTATGCGTCCTACTACGGCGAGGCGAGAATGCGCGCGATAGACGACCTCACCTTCGAGACCGTGGACGAGACGGGGGCGGCGACGCCTTTGATCACGCCCGATTTCAAGCAATACGTGAGCATGACCTATTATAACCGCTTGTCGAGCAACGACAGCCTGTCGGGCGAGGCCACGGTGGGCGAGGACGGTTTGTTCGGCAAGGGCAGTTATACCTTGCGGATACGCTTCCGCGAGCCGCAAACGCCCGAGGAAGTCTTGATTTACAGCCGCTACAGCCTGGTGGGCGGAACGAATACCGCCGCCGAGGGCATACTGCGTAGCAATTGCCGGCTGGACGTCAAATTCGACGTGAAGCAGGCCGAGGCGATGCGCGTGGTGTTCAAGCCCGAATTCGACTCGTACACCTACGACGGCACGGCCAAGACCTTCGACGTGCGCTTCGTGTCGGGCGAGGACGACGTGACCGCCGAATTTGCCGCGAACGTAGACTACCGCGTGACGTACGGCGACGCCTTGGGTTCGAGCGCCGTAGGTACGCAGGATTCGGACACAGCCTACGACGTAAAAGTGACCTTCCTGCGGACCAATTACCACTTCTACGTGGAGCAATACGTGGGTACGTATTCGGACGCGGGCGAGGATATTCGCTATATCCGTGCGGGCAGCACCGTGACCTACGACTTCGTCGTGACGCACGTGCGGTATCTCTCTTGGGCGTTCAACGACGGGGCCGAGAGTACGGATTTTTACTACAACGGTCGACCCATCGGCGCGACCGTCGACTTCGTGTCCGCGACCGCGTATAACGAGCACGCGCCTACCGTTACCCTCGTGAAAGGTACGGACTACGACGTGTGGTACTACGCCAAAGAGAACGACGTCTATAAGAAACTGCGCGAGGCGCCTACCATGGCGGGTAGGTATATGGCCGAAATCGTCTTCTTGCGCGATTTGACCGACTACCGCTATCAATCGGTGGAACTGGTGGTGTACGGCTATCGTACTGCCGACGCCAACTTCGTGCCGGGGAGCGTGGTGGGTACGCCCGGTTATTACTACGGCAGAAGCCTCGCCAATAGCGGTATGGTGCTGAATACCGAGGGACGTTACCTCGAATACAGTATCGTGAAGCCGACCTTGAAGATAACGGGACTCGGCGTGACGGGTACGGTGGAAGGCGGCAAAAAAGGCAAGACGTTCGACAATGCGAAGACCGTCGCGGTGACGGCGCCTTTGCGCATCACGCCCCTCGACAACGCGACCGTGGCGGACGACAAGGTGGCGGGGTTGAGAACCCTGTTGGGTAAGACCTTCGTCGGCGAGTACGAGTCGGTGGCCGTGGGCGCGGATAAGGCCGTGTATTATCGCTTGCAAGCGGGCGAGAACGTCTTGGTGACAGCGCCGCACGCGGCGTTGGTGGCGGCGGCGGGTATCACGGGCGTGGAGTATTTCCTCGCGGCGTTGGACGCCGTCGACCGAGCGGGGCTTGCGGCGGAGACCCTCGCGAATATCGACGAGGCCAAAGCCGTGCTCGAAGAATTGCAAAAGTACTATGACCTCGTGTTCGAGGACGTGAAAGCGGATATAGCCAAAGGCACGGTGACCGTGCTGGCCAAGAGTTACAGCCGTACCTACGATCCCGAATGGGACGATACGGGCGTGCTGTCCTTCAGCCTGTCGGCGGCCGATAAGGCGAAATTGAAGGCGCTCCTGCCCGCGGCGGAGGAGGACGCGGACTTCTTTGTGGGAAGTCTGACGAGAGAGAACGCGGATTCGTCGGCTATCAACGAGAGCGGGTATCTCATCAAGGCGGGCGACGACTTCGGCTTCGTGCCGACCGCGATAACTTTGTCGGACGACACCGCGTGCACTTTGAACGATATCTATATGATAAAGGTGAGCCGCGCCTTGTATTATATCAATCCCTGTCCCATCGTGGTGGGCATAGCGGGGAACCGCGTGACCGCCGTGTACGGTGAGGAAGATCCTATGCTGGAATATACCGTGGTGGCGGGCACCTTGCGCGAAGGCGACGAGTTGGTGTACGTGGGTACGCGCGAGGAACAGCGCAGGCACGATAAGGCCATCGACGACGTGGGTACCTACCCCGTGTCCTTCGCCAAAGTGCGCGTGTATCGTTTCGGTCTGGACGTGTCGGCCAACTACCGCATGACCTATAGAGCCGCCGAATTCGTGATAACGCCCCTCGAGGTGACGCTACGCCCCGTGTATGAGAAAGAGAACGGAAAACCCTACTACGTCAGCGACGAATTCGTGCCGACCAACGTAGGCGTCTCCAAGCGAGTGGGCAATAATATCGTGGGCTTCGACGACCTCGCGAGCCGCTATCACGCGTCGATACAGAGCACGTTCGGCCGCGTGGAAGTCGCCAACGCGGATCCGTCGGTCTATAAGCGTTACCAAGTGACCTTGGGTACCATCAAGGTGACCGAAGAGGGCGGCGCGGACGTGACCAAGAACTATACCTTCGCGTTGAGCGAGAATACCGAGCCCTTCGTGGTGAAGAAGTATATCGTGTATCTGGCCGTGGAGGGCACCGCGCCCGTCAAGTCCTACGGCGACCAAGATCCCCAAGTGCAACTGACCGACTATCGCCATTCGTTGGACGATTTGGGCTTTGCGGTGGCCGAGGGCAGCAAGTTGTCGCGCGAGGAAGGCGAGGACGTGGGCGTGTATAAGTATCTGCCGACCAACGCGGCGGGGACTATCCGCATTTTGAACGAGGAAGGCGAGGACGTGACCGAGTACTGCGTGATCACCGTGTACGAGGGGACGCGTCAACTGTCCGACTTCGCCTTGACCATATCGCCTTTGACGGTGGTGGTGACCGTGCGCAGCGAGACCATCAACCGCACGGGCAGAAGTATCTTGCCCGAGGTCATCTTCCTGACCGAAGAGGGTACCGCGGTGAGTTCGGCCATCACGGCGAAGATGAGCGTCAAGTTCGTGGTGCCGTCCAACTGGGAGCCGAAGGAAGGCCCCAATAGCATTACGCCCATCGCCATCGGCAACTTGGACGCCGAAACCAACTTCGAGTACCGCTGTGTGCCCGGAACGGTGAACGTGGTGTATCCCAACAACGTGGTGGCCGTGTCCGCTCTGGCGCAAGAGGACAGCATCGCGAACGCCAATAGGTACGCCTTCGTGGGCGGCGTGCTGTATAGGACCGTGCAAATCTACGCGACGAATACCCTGGACGGCGGCGCGCCCGATCATACCGTGACCATCAGCCTACCCGTGACCGAGAACTTGTTCGGCGAGGACGTCTATATCATCGCCGTAAGACGGGACGGGAGTTATGCGGTGCGCGAGGCCAAGGTGGAAGGCAGTGAAATCATCATTGCGGACGACCAATTCTACTACGTGCTGGCCGCGCAACCCGAGTATTGGCCGTATTACGTCATAGCGGGAATCGTGGCCTTGATCATTGTTGCCGTGGTGGTGGCGGTGCTACGTGCCCATAAGCGTACCAAAGTGCGCGGAAAGAAAGAACGCGCGAAGAAGGAGAAACCCGAGAAGAAAGCCAAAGGCAACGCAAAAGCGGCTAACGCGCAAGGCGAGAGCGGCGAAGGTCAAGCGACGATGGCCGCCGTGGCGCCCAAGTCGGACGAGTACGCCGTGCCCGAGGAAGAGAACGACGAACTCGGCTTGGAGGAAGGCGAGATCGCTGCCGAAGAGGGCGAAGAAGAGTATCTGCAAGCGGTGGACGCGCCCGAAAGCGCGGAGACGACGGCGGAATCCGTTGCGGAACCCAAAAAAGAAGAAGGGAAGGGCAAAAAAGAGAAGAAAGAAAAGAAGGAAAAGGAAAAGAAGGGTAAGAACGCCCAACCCACGGGGTACGTGCCGGGCGGCATGGCCAAGCCCGCCGCGAAGCCCGAAGAAGCCGCGCCCATCGCGGACGAAGGGGATATGCTGGCGATACCGACCGCGTCGGATGACGACGATATCGTGATAGGCGGCGGAAACGGCGGCGGCGTCGCGTTCGGCGGCGGTGCGCCGACAAGTGGCGGTGACGACGACGAGATCGTCATATCCACGACTTCGAGAAGATTCGAGGACGACGAATAGCAAAAAAAAGAAGCGGGCTTCGGCGAGAGCGTCGAAGCCCGTTTTTTTGGGGTGAAATCCAATATGCGACGCGAAAGGCCCGCTCTCAGGGATTGACCGAGACGATTTGGCCGTCGGGGGAGACGAGTACCGCGTAGTAATCGGTGGGGGAGGCGATAAACGCTACGTACCAATAGTAGTCGGAAGCGGCGGAGTCGGCGTCGTTGATGTATTTGACGTAGATCTCGCGCTCCTTTTGCGAGGCGGCGAGTTTGTCCGCAAGTTGGCGTTGGGCGACGTCCAAAGCGGCCGTGCCCGTGACGCTACCCTTGAGCATATCCGCAAGGTCTATCGTTTGCTCGATCTTGTCCGAGCGCACGGTGACCGATAGGAGCGCACCGACCGAGGTGAGGTCGACGGAAGCCGAGTAGGAAGCGCCGAAACTGTCCTTGTCGAGTTTGCCCGAGACGGTGCCCGCGTCCCCCGTGAGCGTGAAGTCGTAGGCTTCGTTGAAGAGGTCTACGTGCTGGGGTATGACCGTGAGCGTCGTGAAGGGGACGACGTCGACCGTCCGACCGTCCGCTACGAAAAGCGTTTCGGATACGCCGCCCGTGAGGCGCACGGTGAAGTCCTTGGTCTTGCCCATATAGAAAGACTGCTGCATATAGCTGATATGGTCGTCTTCGGGGGTTTCGGCGGGCTTTTGGCAGGCGGTGAAAGCGAGAGTTGCGGTGATTGCTATGAAAATGAAGATGAGGGTGATGACGATTTTTTTCATAATAACTCCTTGTCCTTTTTGCTGTACAATATGCGGGAAGTGCGGGGAATATGCCGTGTGCGGGGCATACGGGAGAAATCTTGCCTCGGCACGGACGAAATCCGCGTTAAAACGCGGGCGGAATCCGACGTGCGGCGGGCTGTGGGCGAACCGGATAGCGGCGTTTTGGCAAGGCGAAGTAAAAAGGTTACGCAGTAAAATGCAAGGCAAAGCCTTGATGATGCGCCCGCGGCAAAGTGAGTCGCGGTAGAGATAGATGGGAGAAAGATGAGAAAAATTACGACCTTTTTTTTGGGGGGAATCGGTGAAAAGGATTGCCATCGCGCGGGCGTTGTACTATAATGTAATTATGGTATAAGTATTAGTGTACCTATTTACCTTTCGGGAGGACTTTGTATGTCACAAATCAATCGTTTGGAAGAAGTGCAGGCTCGTCTGGCGGAAGCGACCAAGGATATTCGCGCCTACGTGGACGGGTTGGTGGACGAGTCTTCGTTCGTGGAAATGAACGCGCAGGCCGAGGGCGTGAGTCGGTTGGACGGCGCACCCATCGCGGGCGAGGGCGTTCTGGTAGGCACGGCGACCTTGTTCGGGTATCCCGTGGTCGTGGTGGCCCAAAACGCGGGGGCGTTGTACGGCAGTTTCGGCCGCGCGACCGCAGATAAAATCTGCCGTGCGTTCGACCTCGCCCAGAAGCGCGGTATCGCCGTCGTGAGCGTGCTGGACAGTAAGGGCGCGCGCGTGGGCGAAGGCGTGGATATGCTGGAAGGGTACGGCGCAGTGCTCAAGAGGGCCTCGCAATTCTACGAGGCGAACGGACTGCACGTCTGTATCGTGAAAGGTCAGGCGACCGGCTTGATGGCGACCTTTGCCGCTATCGCCGATTTCCGCTTGATGGAAGAGGGCGGCGCGTTGAGTATTTTGGCACCCCAAGTGGTGGCCGCCAAGACGGGCAAGCCCCACGAGGCCGTGACATCCGCTTTGGCCAACGCCCAAAAGGGCACCGTGGACTTCGTGTGCGAGAACGGCGAGGAGACCTCGGCCGTGCTGCACGATCTGTGGGATTGGTTCGTGGGCGTGTATCGCTCGGAAGACGACCCCAACCGCGAAGCGCCCGCATTGAGCGAAGGGTATACGGTGGACGCGCTGTTGGACGCCTTGGCGGACGACGGCGACTATCTCGAATGGCGTAAGGAAACGGGAAAAGCCGCTCGGTGCGTGTTGGCGCACGTGAACGGCGTGGCCGTGGGCGTGGTGGCCTGCGATTATGCGGAAAGCCCCGTGTTGGACGCCAAAGCCGCCAAGAAAGTGCTGGATTTTCAAGTGGTGCTTTCGCGTGCGGGAGCGACCTTGATCACCTTGGTGGACAGCGACGGATTCGAGAACAACGAGGACGGTACTTTGCTGGACAGCATGGCGGGTCTGGCGACCTATATGGCCGACGAGGATATTCCGCGCGTGGCCGTGGCGGTGGGTAGAGCCGTGGGTGCGGCGTACACCTTGCTGGCGAGTAAGGGCATGGGATTCGACTACTCCCTCGCGTTCCCCGACGCGGTCATCGCGCCCGTGCGCCCCGAAGCCGCCGTGCATCTGGAATACCAAGACGAATTGAAAGAAAAGGGCAATACCCCCGAAGTGCGCAAAGCCATCGAGAAAGCGTATGCCGAGGACTACGGCAACGCCTTCGACGCGGCGAAGAAGGGCTACGTGGACGAGGTGATCGATCCCTCGACCTTGCGCCCCTACGTGGCGAACGCTTTGCTGGTGCTGGGCGCCGACGAGTAGCGAGGTGGGTATGAACGCCGTATTATCAGCAAATCAATATATTTCTTCGAGCGGCATAGTGACCGTGTACCTCTTGGCCATCGTCTTCTTGGTGCTGGCCTTTTTGGTGGTGGTGCTGTCGATGGGGCATAGAGTGATGCAAGCCGTGACGGATAGCGTCAAAAACCGCAAGAAGAAAGGAAAAGACAAAGAAGAAGCGTTGCCGTCGGCGCCCGCCGCGCCCGCTTTGCCCCAAGGCGAGGACGAGGAAGAAGCGGCGGCCGTGATGGCGGCAATCAGCGTGATATTGGAAAGGGAAGCACCGCAAAAGAAAGCCAAATTCGTGGTGCGTAAGATAGAAAGAGTAAGATAGGAGGCTATTATGCGTAAATTCAACGTGACCGTCAATGGTAAACAATATCAAGTGGAAGTGGAAGAGATCGGCGAGGGCTTGGCCCAAAGCGCAACGCCCGCGGCCGCTACGGCGCCCGTGCAACCCAAAGCGGCTCCCGCACCGCAGGCGGCCCCTGCCGCCGGCACCAAAGTGGTGGCACCTATGCCCGGCTTGGTGTTGGGCTTCAAGGTGGAGAACGGCGCGACCGTCAAGAAAGATCAGCCCATTATGATATTGGAAGCTATGAAAATGGAAAACGATATCGTGGCGCCTTGCGACGGCGTGGTGACTTTCCAACAAGCCAAGGGCACTACGGTGGATACCGGCGCGGTGTTGGCGGTGATCGGCTAAACGGAGGGCGGTATGTTGCAAATGATTTTGGGGGCGGGCAACCAATGGGTTGACAGCCTTAACAAATTGTGGCACAGCACGGGGCTGGTGAATATCGCAAGCTCGGGCTTTTGGCTGAATATCGTGATGATGCTCATTGCGTGCGTCTTGATGTTTTTGGCCATCGTCAAGAAGTTCGAGCCTATGCTCCTGCTGCCCATCGCGTTCGGTATGTTCCTCATCAATATTCCGGGCGCGTACGAGGTGCTGTTCGGTACCAAGGGATACGTCATTACGGACGCCGCGGGCGGGGTGATCGCTTCGGCGACGATGGAGCAGTTGATACAGACCTACCCCTTCCTTTCGGCGGATATGTTCGTGGGCGATTACAGCGCGGTGGTGCAGGCCTTTGCGACCAACGCGGGGGGTAACGTGGCCTGGGAAAGCGTGACCGTGGCTTCGCAGATCGTGGCGAATAAGGGCTTGTTCTACTACCTCTACAAGGGTGTGGATTGGGTCATCTTCCCGCCCCTTATCTTCCTCGGCATCGGCGCGATGACCGACTTCGGACCGCTCATCGCCAACCCCAAGAGTTTGCTGTTGGGCGCGGCGGCGCAGGTGGGTATCATCGTGGCCTTTTTCTTGTCCGTGTTGGTGGGATTTACGCCCGAACAAGCCGCGAGCATCGGCATTATCGGCGGCGCGGACGGCCCCACGGCCATCTATTTGACGAGCAAATTGGCCTCGGATATGGTGCCCGTGATCGCCATCGCGGCGTACAGTTATATGGCGCTTATCCCCGTGATACAGCCGCCTATCATGAAGTTGCTGACCACTAAGAAAGAGCGTATGATCCGCATGGACCAACTGCGCACGGTGTCCAAGACCGAGAAGATCATCTTCCCCATCGTGGTGACCGCTTTGGTGGGCGTGCTGTTGCCGTCGGCGTTGCCTTTGCTGGGTATGCTGATGCTCGGCAACCTGATGAAAGAGTCGGGCGTGGTACCCCGCCTCACCAAGACCGCGAGCAACGAACTCATCAATATCATCACCATTATGCTGGGCGTGGTGGTCGGCAGTAAGACCTACGCGCAGACCTTCCTGACCTTCGATACCTTGAAAATCATCGTGTTGGGCGTGGTGGCGTTCGCCTTCGGAACGGCGGGCGGCGTGCTCTTGGGCAAGTTGATGAGCAAGTTGTCCAAAGGAAAAATCAATCCGCTTATCGGCGCCGCGGGCGTGTCCGCCGTGCCTATGGCGGCCAGAGTGGCGCAGGACGTGGGCGCAAAGGAAGACCCGCAGAATTATTTGTTGATGCACGCTATGGGCCCCAACGTGGCCGGCGTCATCGGTTCGGCAGTCGCCGCAGGCGTACTGCTGGCAATATTCGGATAGGAGATAGACTATGGCTAAATTGCAAATTACCGAAACGATTTTACGTGACGCGCACCAATCGCAGGCGGCTACCCGTATGCGTTTGGACGAGATGTTGCCCGCTTGTCCCATATTGGACAAGGTGGGGTATTTCAGCCTGGAAGCCTGGGGCGGCGCGACCTTTGACAGTTGCTTGCGCTTCTTGAACGAGGATCCGTGGGAGAGACTGCGCGCTTTGCGTAAGGCCCTGCCTAATACCAAGTTGCAGATGCTGTTGCGCGGGCAAAACCTGTTGGGCTACAAGCATTACGCGGACGACGTGGTGGACGCTTTCGTGAAGAAGAGCATCGAGAACGGCATTGATATCATTCGTATTTTCGACGCCTTGAACGATACGCGAAATATGGCGACCGCCATCAAGGCCACCAAAAAGTACGGCGGTACGTGCGAAGTGGCGTTGGCGTATACCATCAGCCCCGTGCATACGCGGGAATACTTCGTCAACGTGGCCAAGGAGTTGGAAGCGATGGGCGCGGACATCATCTGCATAAAGGATATGGCTAACCTCTTGCTACCCTACGAGGCGTACGAATTGGTGAAAGCGCTCAAAAAAGCCGTGCACGTACCCATCCATTTGCATACGCATAACACCTGCGGCACGGGCAATATGACCAACTTGATGGCCGCCAGAGCGGGCGTGGATATCGTGGACTGCGCGTTGAGTCCTTTGGGCGACGGCACCTCTAACCCCTGCACCGAGAGCTTGGTGGCGACCTTGCAGGGCACCGACCTCGATACGGGGCTCGACTTGGGGCTTTTGAACCAAGCGGCGGCGCATTTCCGCACGGTGGCCGAACGGCTGAAAAAGGACGGCGTGCTGAATCCCAAGGTGCTGAACGTCAACGTGAACGTGCTGGTGTACCAGGTGCCCGGCGGTATGCTGAGCAATCTTCTAAACCAACTGAAAGAGGCCAAGGCAGAGGATAAGTACCAAGCGGTGCTGGAAGAAGTGCCGAGAGTGCGCGCCGACCTCGGGTATCCGCCCCTCGTGACGCCTACCTCGCAGATAGTAGGTACGCAAGCCGTGATGAACGTGCTGTTCGGACGGTATAAACGCGTGACGAAAGAGACCAAAGGCCTCTTGAAAGGCGAATACGGCAGATTGCCCGCCGAACCCAACCCCGAGTTGGTGCAGGAAGTGCTGAAAGGCGAAGAACGCATTACCTGCCGCCCCGCTGACCTCATCGAGCCCGAATTGGAGAAATACCGCAAGGAAGTGGCCGAGTTCGCCGAGAGCGAAGAGGACGTGTTGAGTTACGCCCTGTTCCCGCAAGTGGCGACCAACTTCTTCAAACAACGTAAAGCGCAAAAGTACGGCGTGGACGTGACGTTGGGCGACAAAGAGAACCCGATACACCCGGTGTAAACAAGTAGAAACGGGTTGAAACGACCCGGTGAATTGGCGGCTGTGTCGCTTGCCTTAGGCGCAGAGAAATCCAAGGTATAACCTTGGGAGAAATCCGCTCGATCCGCGGGCGGGAGAAATCCGACGTTCGTCGGGATATGGTGGTTCGCCGAGGGCGAACGCGATATAGTTGCGAGGGCAACTGCGATGTATCGGTAGAGCCGATGGGAGATAAATCCCTATGGGGTTTGGGATATACCGCCGACGCGGTGCGACGTGATAAAAACGCTATTTTCGAGGGGGAAGATAGCGTTTTTTGATGATTCGTTTGAAAGGAAGATAGAAGGATAATCAGCGCATAAATACGCGAAAATCCATTTAGTTTAAGCTAAATCGGCGGGTTCTTGGGGGACGTGCTCACTGCGGTAGGTGACCTTGAGAAGAAGGGGAGTAAGCAGCGAGGAGAGGAGAATGATGGCCAGCACGAAGGGGGTGATGGAGGGGGAAACAAGCCCCGACTGCACGCCTTTTTGGGTGCAGATGAGGACCACCTCGGCGCGCGCCATCATGCCGAGCCCTACGCGGAAACTGTCCTTAAAGTCGAAGCGGCAGAGTTTGGCACCCACGCCGCACCCGATGAGTTTGCCCACAAGCCCCACCGCGACGAAGCATACGCCGAACCATATAAAAGCGGGCGTGACCGCAAACTCACCGCGGACGATCTGCATCATCGTGAGAACGCCGATGTTGGCGAAAAAGACGGGGCCGAAGATCATATAGGTGGAAATGTCCGCCTTGCGGTCTATGTAGGAACTCTCTTTGAGCCCCGACAATAGAAGACCGGCGAGGAACGCGCCCGTGATGTCGGCGACGCCGAACCAGGCTTCGGCCGCGTAGGCGTAGAAGAAGCACAGCGCGAAAGCGAAGATGGCGATGCGGCGGAAGTGGTGGTGATGGACGGCAAGAAGGCGGAACAGATAGCGGAAGACGAGGCCTATGCCGATGCCCACCGCGAAGAAGAGGACGATATTGGAAAGAACGAGCCATATTTCGACCGAGGGGGCGACCGTGGCGCCCGCCGCCGAGAGGATGCGCCCCAAAAGCCCCGTGGCGGCACCCGAACCCGCGCCTTTGAGCCCGATGACAAGGCTGAGCAGCGCGATGCCGATGATATCGTCCAAAATGGCGGCCGAGATGATGGCCGTGCCAACCTTGGAATCCAACTTGCCGAGTTCTTTGAGCGTGGCGACCGTGACCGAGACAGAAGTAGCCGTGAGAATGACGCCGTAGAAGAGGCAACTGAAAATATCCTCGAAACCGAAGAACGCGCCCGCCACGGCGAAGCCCGCGCCTAAGGGCACGACTACGCCCAAAACCGTGATGACGATGGCCGAGGCGCCCGTCTGCTTGACCTTTTTGAGGTCGGTGTCCAATCCTGCCGAGAACATGATGATGACCACGCCGATCTTGGCAAGGAAAGAGAGGCCTTCCTCTACGGCGGGGGTGAGGACGGTTTGGTGGGGAATAAAGCCGATGAGACCGACGAGAACGCCCGCGGCGATCATACCGATGACCTGCGGCACGCCGATTTTGCCCAAAAGAACGCCCGCGGATTTGCTGAGGACGAGAATGAGGGCTAAGGGTAATAGTAACGCGTAGTATTCCATAGTGAAACCTTCTTTTACGTGAAGATTGTAGCACGATAAAAAAAGAAAATCAACCTTTTGAGGTTGATTTTAAGGGTGAATTGTACGTTGGGCGCGCCTTGGAGCGGTGAAGTTTCGCCTATGGCGAAGTGAAGTTGCATTCGCAGTGAAGTTCAAGGCACAGCCTTGAGTGAAGTTCGTGCTATGCACGAGTTGTGGTAGTATTAGAAGCCTGTCGGCGGAGGGAAGGGGGGATGCGGCTCTACTTGGGGGATCCTTCCACTACGCTGCGCTTCGGTCAGGATGACGTGCTACCTTGGCGGTTGGCGGTGTAGTGCTACGTAAGCGTTATTTCGTCTTGATGGTTTTGTAGAGAAGGGCGGGATCGTCCGTCATGATGGTGTCCGCGCCCGCGTCGGCGAGGTATTGCATATCGGCGGCGTCGTTGATGGTCCAATATTGTACGGCGATGCCGAAGGCGTGCGCGTACTCGATGATGGCGGGCTTGCCCAAGTTGATGACGAAATCGCGATAGGGAATCTGCAATACGCTGTAACCAACCTTTTTCTTGGAGAGGTCGACGTTGAACATCATGGAGAAGTAGAAGTCCAAAACCTCGCTGATGGAAGCCGAACGAATGATATTCTTGCCGTCCTCGCGGTTTTGGTAGCGCGTGTCGATGTAGGAGGTGACGGCTTGGTGGAAGGTACCCACGATGACTTTGTCCAAAATGTGATAGTCCAACATGGTCTGGTAGAGTTTGTCCGTGGCAAGGTGGCCGCGGTCGCCGTCGTCCTTGATCTCGATGATATAGTTCATCGTTTGTCCCTCGGCAAGGCGGGAATTGACGTAGTCAAGCACCTCTTCGAGGGTGCAGATGCGCGCGTGGGCGGCGTCTAATTGCTCGTCCGTCATGTCTCGGTAGGGATAGTGACCGGGGGCCTCGGGATCGGGAAAATTGTAGCCCATATTGTAGGTTTTGAGTTCGGCCAAGGTCTTGTCTTTGGGGTGGACGTCCTTTTCGCCGCGAAGGGTGCAATCGCTCGTTCGGTCCAAGGTGTCGTCGTGGAGAAGAATGAGATGCCCGTCCTTGGTGAGGTGCAGGTCAAACTCCAACGTATCGAAACGATAGCCGTAGGCCGCCACGTTGTCGAAGCATTTGGCAAAGGCGGCGATGGTGTTTTCGGGGGCGAGGGTGCGGCCCGCACGATGGGCGCAGACCAAGGTCTTGGACGTGCCCTCGGCATTGGCGGCGCCGTCGTTGACGATATGGGGGTTGGCCGTGACCGCTTCGGCCGTCCAGTCGGTGCGATAGCCGCGCGGTATGTAGGTGGACAGCATCAACCCGACGATGATGGTGACGATGACGGCAATGACGATGAAGACGATGACGATCGCCTTGACTGCTTTGTTGAGAGGTTTCGCTTTGCTCATAAAAACTCCTTTTGGGCTGCATTATATGGCGTCTTCTGCGGGACTGTCGGGCGCGTCGTGCACCTCGAGAACCGTGAGTGACGTCAAATCCACGAAGTAATCGTCGGGGGCAGATGGCACGACGTAGACCGTGACGTTACCCTCGAATTTGGACACGGGGCGGTAAAAACGCTCGCTGGTGAAGAGCCACACCGAGGCCTGACCGCTCTCGCGTTGTTGGGCGGCGGGAGAAGTGGGGTAGTAGGCGCAATCCAAGCGGCTGTAGCGCCGTCGGGCGGCTTTGGTGAGCCCCGTGTAGTCTTTGTAGACGTTGAGAACGGTGGCCTGTACGGGTACGCCATCGCGCCGGACGCGCCCCCAACGAGCGCGCTTCTTGCGCTCCTCGTGCCAGATGGACGAGGCGACCGCGACCAAGAGTAACCCCGCTACGCCCAAGAGCGCACCGAGGACGATGGCGTCCGTGTAGGGAACGACCACGTCGGGATCGTCCGCACGGTAGCGGAAGTAGAGCGTTTGGCCGTCCCGAACGTCCCGAATGGGCACGTTGGAACGCTTGACGTAAACGTGCGTGCCGTTCTCTACGGGGAACGTGAGGGAATAGGCGTATTGGTCTATCATCTCCACCTTCGCCTGTGCGCGGCGCCACCCGCCGATGGGCGCGGTGAGTAGTACCGAGACCAAAACGGCGGCGACGAGGAAGACGACACCCGCCGTGAGTTGCCAAAAACAGGCGCGGCGCCATAGGGGCGCGGGCGCGGGTATGGGGGCGATGGGATTGGGTGAGGTCTGGTCCATAGAATTATTATACAACTTGATAGATATAATTGCAATATATAAAAGATTATTGCTTTGTCGCGTGTGAAATCCAAGGCTGTGCCTTGGGAAAAATCCGTGTCGAAGCGCGGGAGAAATCCGACGTTCGTCGGGATGTGGTTTCGCCGAGGGCGAATGCCAACGGGTGATTAGTCTTTGGTGAGGGTTTTGAGATAGGCGACTTCTTTGGACGTGAGGTAGCGGCTGGCGCCACGGCCCAAACCGCCGAGTTTGAGATCGCCTACCGCCGTGCGTTTGAGGAAGGTGACCGTCTTGCCCAAGGTCTCGGCCATACGGCGGATCTCGCGGTTTTTGCCCTCGCGCAAAACGATCTCCAAACGGGTGAGGTTGCCCTCGGTGGAGAGAACATTGACCGTAGCGGGCGCGGTGCGGGTGCCGTCGGCAAGCGTAAGCCCCTCAGACCAGCGTGCCTTCTCCTCGTCGGAGAGGGTGCCCTCGATCTTGACGATATAGGTCTTGGGTATCTCGTAGGCGGGGTGGGTGAGACGGTGCAACAATTCGCCGTCGTTGGTGAGAAGGAGAAGCCCCTCGCTGTCGTAGTCCAAACGCCCCACGCAGTCCAACTTTTTGTTGGTGCGCACGTAGTCGTAGACCGTCTTGCGGCCGAGTTCGTCCGAGGCCGAGCAGATGCAACCTTTGGGCTTGTTGAGCATAAGATAGGTGTAGCGATTGATGGGCTTGATCTTCTTGCCGTCCACCTTGACGGTATCGTTTTCTACCACCACGTCATACCCCAATTCGGTCATTATCTTGCCATTGACGGATACTCTGCCCGCCTTGATCATTTCGTCGGCGGCTCGGCGGGAGGCCACGCCGCATTCGGCCAGATATTTGTTGATGCGCATAGTTTTTCTCCTCGTTGATATGGGTATATTGTAGTATATCTCGGAGAAAAAATCAAGAGAAAAAGATAGGCAAATATTATTAGCCAAAAGCGAACCTCATGGTTTGGCGTGGAGGAAGTCGGCGCCTACCTCCAGCGTGCGGGCGACGTAAGGTGAGGCAATCGAATAGTAGATGACTTTGCCGTCCCTGCGGGTGGTGACGAGACCTTGCCGACGGAGTAACGCCAGCTGGTGCGAGACCGTGCTTTGTTGCATACAGCAATGTCGGGCGAGGTCGGTGACGCACAGTTCGGCAAGGGAGAGGGCGGTGAGTATTTTGATGCGGGCGGGATCGGAAAAGACGGAGAAGAAGGTCGACAGGCGGTCGAGCGTGGCGACGGAAGGCAGATAGTAGTGAATAAGACTGTCCTGGTGACGGTTGGTTTTGGGTTGCACGGCGTATTCTCCTTTGGGCGGCGCGGAAGCTCGGCGGCACACACTTGAATGGTAGCGCATATATTGACAGTAATCAAGCCGTTTTTTGAGAGAAACGGCGCTGTTTTTGACGAAAATAAAGGAGGTATGAATGTTTTCGGATAATAACGGGATATTGCTATTGTTGATACTGCTGTTGGTCTTCGCCACGACGGGGCAAAACGGGATCTCGGGAGGGGAAAGCCTGCTGTTGATCTTGCTGGCGTTGGGCTTGCTCATCATATCCAACGGGAGCGGTCTGCTGGGCGGCGGCTGTAGAGATAGACAACTGCAATGAAAATCGCGGCGTGAATGCCGCGATTTTTTTGTCGCAAGTAGTCCCGTGGGCGCAAGGAGCGAATGAGGTATCGCTACGAGGGCAAGACGCGACGTAGCGTTGGACGACGGCGACGGGACGGGGAAGAAAGAAATACAAGGGGAAGATAAAATTGCATTGCTTTTTGCGCGGGGGCGTGGTATACTCGTAGTATGGATAGTAAATCATTCGTGTTGTTGGAACGATTGTACGATCTCGCGGGCGACCGTCCTTTCGCGATATTGGAAGCGGAAGAGATGAGAGGGGACGCCGTAAAAGAGGACGAACTCGCCGCCTCGGTGGAATCGCTGGCGGGCGAGGGGTACGTCGCGGTCAAATACGCCGACAAGGACGAATACTGCTTGGGCGTAACGGCGCAGGGACGGGCCTTGGTGGTGGAAGTGCGCGATGAAAGAGAACGTCGCAAACAGGCGGCCGAGGAAGCCAAAAAGGCCGAAGCGGCGAGAAAAGAAGCCGAAAGAAAGGCCGCGGCCGAACGGAAACGCGCGGAAGAAGCGCGGCTGAAAGCCGAGAAAGAGAAGAAAGAGGCCGAGGAAAGGGCCGCAAGGGAAAAAGAAAAACTCGAACGCGAACTGCGCGAGGCGCGGCAAGCGTTGGAAGAGGAGCGTAAAGAAAAAGAGGCGACCGTCTTTGGCGAAAACGAGCAAAAGACGGCGGAACGCGAAGTGGCGGCAGACCGTACCGTGGCACTGCGTGCGCCCTCCGAGGCGAATCTCGCCGACCAAAAGGGACAAGCCCCCCAACAAACGGACAGTAGCGAAAAAGAGGGGGACGTAGTGCGGGAAAACCTGCCGACCGCGCAAAACACGGGCGTGAACAAGGAAGGGAAAACCGCACTTCTGGTGTGGCTGGCGGCGTTCTTCGGCGCGCTATTGGGCGGCGGAGTCGTGGGCCTCGTGATGTATATATTACATATCACGCTGAAGTGAGAGGCGCGAGATAGTTGCCGAGGGCAACGGCGAGATAGCCTTGCGGGACGCGATATGCCCGAGGGCGGGCAGAGGAGATAGGTATGCTCAGTAAGAAGGAAACGGTCATAATGCGCGAGATATACAAACGCACGACGAACAACAACGGGAAGTGCTTGGTGCGTCCCGTTGATTTGATGGCCGCCATTCCGTACAACGTGGAGTTGACGCTGGACGAGTTGCCGCCCATTCTGCAAAACCTTGCCTACGACGAATATTTTGATTTGGTGGAGACCGAGAAGAAGGGAGAATACTATTTTTGTATCACTTTGCTACATAAGGGATTTGCGTTTCAACGCGCGGAAGAACAGCGCATCCGCAACCGTAAAAACAGCATTATGGCCAAAATCGGCTTGACCTTGCTGGGCGTGGGGTTGGCGGCTTTGCTGCGCTGGTTGATCGGTTTGATCATCGAATCGGCCAAGCATTGAGTATGGAATATCGCGACTTCGTTTTGCATTCGGAGTATGCCCCGATGGGCGATCAACCGCAAGCCATCGAGGGGTTGGCGGAAGGACTGCGTAACGGCGAGCGTACGCAGGTGCTGTTGGGCGTAACGGGCAGCGGCAAGACCTTTACTATAGCGAACGTCATCGCCAAAGTCAACCGCCCCGCGTTGGTCATTGCGCACAACAAGACCTTGGCCGCGCAACTGTGCAACGAATTGAGAGAGTTTTTCCCCGAAAACCGCGTGGAGTTTTTCGTGTCCTATTACGATTACTATCAGCCCGAGGCCTACGTGCCGCAGACGGATACCTATATCGAAAAGGAACTGGATATCAACGACGAGATAGACAAACTGCGCCACTCGGCGACGGCCTCTTTGATGAGCCGTCACGACACCATCGTGGTGAGTTCGGTGAGCTGTATCTACGGCCTCGGCGCACCCGACGAATACTTCCGCAACACCGTCCACGTGCGGGTGGGGGATACCATCGAGCGGGACGACCTCATCGAAAAGTTGGTGGCCATCCAATACGTGCGGGCGGATATCGACTTCGAGCGCGGCACTTTCCGCGTGCGCGGGGATACCTTGGACGTATTCCCCGTGAGCCAAAGTAATACCGCCGTAAGGTTCTATTTCTTCGGAGACGAGGTGGAACGGATAGCCGAGATCAATACCACCACCAACGTGCCCGTGGCCGACCTGAAATTGGTGACCGTCTTCCCCGCCACGCATTACGTCATAGCGGGAAAAGAAGAACTCGACCGCATTATCACCGAGATATTGGCGGATATGGTGAAAGAAGAGAAGGCCTTTTTGGACGCGGGAAAGTATGTGGAAGCGCAACGCCTGCGGCAAAGAGTGACCTACGATATGGAGATGATACGCGAAATAGGGTACTGCTCGGGCATAGAGAATTACAGCCGCTATTTCGACGGGCGCGCCCCCGGAACGCCCCCTTATACCTTGCTCGATTTCTTCCCCGACGACTTCGTGGTTTTCGTGGACGAGAGCCACATGACCATACCCCAGATACGCGGTATGTACAACGGCGACGTGGCGAGGAAGAAAAACCTCGTGGATTACGGATTCCGCCTGAAAGCCGCCTACGACAACCGCCCCTTGAACTTCCGCGAGTTCAACGACCGTTGGTCGCAGATGATCTGTATGTCCGCGACGCCCGCGGACTACGAGATGAAAGAGGCGGGCAACGTGGTGGAACAGTTGATACGGCCTACGGGATTGGTGGATCCGCCCGTCGTGGTGCGCCCCGTGGAAGGACAGGTGGACGACCTGATGGGCGCGGCGCGAGAGGCCATCGAAAAGAAGGGCAGAGTGCTGGTGACGACCTTGACCAAGCGCATGGCCGAGGACTTGACGGGGTACTTGAAAGAACACGGTTTCCGCGTGAATTATATGCACACGGACATAAAAACCCTCGAACGTATCAAACTTTTGACGGCCTTGCGCAACGGGGACTTCGATATTTTGGTGGGAATAAACCTCTTGAGAGAGGGGCTCGACCTGCCCGAGGTGAACCTCGTGGCCATATTGGACGCGGATAAAGAGGGCTTTCTGAGGTCGGACACCGCTTTGATACAGACCATAGGAAGAGCCGCGCGAAACGCCGAAAGCAAGGTCATTATGTACGGCGACGTGGTGACGGACAGCATGAAACGCGCCATCGACGAGACCAACCGCAGACGGGAAAAACAAATGGCCTATAACCGCGAGCACGGCATAACGCCCAAGACCATCTATAAGAAGGTGAAGGATACCATCAAGATAACCGAAGCCGTGAAGGAAGAAAAGGGCCTGTCGAAGAAAGAGACACTCGAAGAGATAGAGATGCTGACCGGATTGATGAAAGTGGCCGCTACGGGACTTGACTTCGAGACGGCAATCGAGCTGCGCGACAGGATAGCGAAGCTGAAAGCGTCGCTTTGACAAAGGCAAACGCCTTTGGGGTGAAGTTTTTGCAAGGCGAAAGTGAAGTATGCCTATGCAAGTGAAGTTCAAGGCATAGCCTCGAGTGAAGTTTGCGCAAAGCGCAAGTTGCGGTGAGATGGAAACGTGAATTGCACCTACGGTGCATCGTTATATTGGAATAGAAGAGAAGGACGTAGAAAGATATGGGAGATTATATATTCGTAAAGGGTGCGAAGGAGCACAATTTGAAAAATATGGACGTCAGGATACCGCGCAACAAGTTGGTGGTATTCACGGGGTTGTCCGGCTCGGGCAAGTCCTCTTTGGCGTTCGATACCATCTTCGCCGAAGGACAGCGGCGGTATATGGAGAGTTTGAGTTCCTACGCCCGTATGTTCATCGGGCAGATGGAAAAGCCCGACGTGGAGTTTATCGAGGGCTTGTCGCCCGCTATCTCCATCGACCAGAAGACTACCTCGAAAAACCCGCGTTCGACCGTGGGTACCGTGACCGAGATATACGACTATCTGCGCCTTTTGTACGCCAACGTGGGCAAGCCGCATTGCCCCAAGTGCGGTAAACCCATCGAGGAGACCACCATCGACCAGATAGTGGACGCCATTATGACGCACGAGGGCGCGAAAGCCGTGATAAAGGCCCCCGTGGTGCGTGCAAAAAAAGGGGAGTACGGCAAGCAGTTGGAAGGATACCGCAAGCAGGGATTCGTGCGGGTGGAGATAGACGGCGTGGACTATATGCTGGACGAGGAACTGCCCGCCCTCGACAAACAGATAAAACATACCATATCCGTGGTGGTGGACCGTATCAAGATAGCGGACACCGCAAGGCGGCGGCTGACCGATTCGGTGGAAACCGCCCTGAAACTGGCGGGCGGTATCGTAGTGGCGAAACTGGACGAAGAGGAAGTGCTGTTCAATACGCGCTATTCCTGCCCCGACTGCAATATTTCGCTGCCCGAGATCACGCCGAGATTGTTCTCGTTCAACAGTCCGTTCGGCGCGTGCCCCGATTGCAACGGCTTGGGCGTGCGGTACGAGGCCGATCCCGACCTGTTGATACCCGACCAAAGCAAGAACTTGATGGACGCTATCAAGATACCCGGTATGACCTTCGACCGCAGTATGGTGAAAAATCAGTTCTTGGGGCTTGCCGAATACTACGGGTTTTCGGTGCATACCGCCGTGCGGGATCTGCCCGAACGCATCCGCAATATGATCTTTTACGGCAACGGGGGCGAGGTGATCCCCATGCCCTACAGTTCGCGCACCTTTTCGGGGACGTATATGTCGGCGTACGAGGGGTTGGTGCCCTTGGCGACACGGCGGTATAACGACACCGAAAGCGAAATGATGAAGCGGGAGTACGAGCGCTTTATGCGTGAAGTGCCCTGCAAGACCTGCGGGGGAGACCGCCTCAATAAGGACGCCACGTCCGTGACCGTGGGCGGGAAAAACCTCGTGGAATTGTGCAAGTTGTCCGTCAAGGACGCTATCTTTTTCTTCGACAACCTGGAACTATCTGACCGAGATAGACAAGTGGCGCGGCTCATTTTGAAGGAGATCAAGGCGCGGCTCAATTTCCTGTTGAACGTGGGGTTGGGCTATTTGACCTTGGCGAGAAGCGCGTCCACCTTGTCGGGCGGTGAATCGCAGAGAATACGCTTGGCGACGCAGATCGGCTCGGGATTGGAAGGCGTGCTGTATATCCTGGACGAGCCGAGTATCGGCCTGCATCAGCGGGATAACGGACGGCTTATCGAGACCTTGAAGCGACTGCGCGACCTCGGGAATACCCTCATCGTGGTGGAACACGACGAGGAGACCATGATGGCCGCCGACCATATCGTGGACATAGGCCCCGAGGCGGGCGTGCGCGGGGGCGAATTGGTGGTGCAAGGTACGCCCGAAGAAGTGATGGCGTGCGAAGAGTCCATCACGGGACAATACCTGTCGGGCAAAAAACGCATAGAGATTCCCGAAGTGCGCAAGGCTTCGGACGGGCGTTGGCTACGGGTGTTGGGCGCAAGACAGCACAACCTGAAACATATCGACGTGGCCTTCCCCGTGGGATGCATGACCGCCGTGACGGGTGTGTCCGGCAGCGGCAAGAGCAGCCTGGTAAACGGGATATTGTACCCCAAATTGGCAATGGAATTGAACCGCGCGAGGCTGACGACCGAGGGGAAATGCGACGCTATCGAGGGCATAGAATACTTCGACAACGTGATCGATATTGACCAAAGTCCCATAGGACGTACCCCCCGAAGTAATCCCGCGACCTATACGGGTGTGTTCAACGACATACGCGCTCTGTTCGCCAAATCGCCCGACGCGGTGGCGCGCGGGTACGATCAAGGACGGTTCTCCTTCAACCTGGCGGGCGGACGGTGCGAGAATTGCAAGGGCGACGGCATATTGAAGATAGAAATGCACTTCTTGCCCGACGTGTACGTGACCTGCGACGTGTGTAAGGGTCGGCGGTATAACCGCGAGACCTTGGAAGTGCGCTATAAGGGGAAGAATATCAGCGACGTGCTGGATATGACCATCGCCGAGGCGTGCGAGTTCTTTAAGGCCGTGCCCAAGATTTACAACAAAATCAAGACGATGAACGACGTTGGATTGGGGTATATCACGCTGGGGCAACCCGCGACTACCTTGTCGGGCGGCGAGGCGCAACGCGTGAAATTGGCGACCGAGTTGAGCAAGCGCTCGACGGGGCGTACCGTGTATATATTGGACGAGCCTACGACGGGATTGCATTCGGCGGACGTGAACAAGTTGCTGACTATTTTGAGACGGCTGACCGCGGGCGGGAATACCGTCATCGTGATAGAGCACAATCTCGACGTGATTAAAGTGGCCGATTATATCGTCGACCTCGGCCCAGAAGGCGGCGACGAGGGCGGTACGGTGGTGGCGCAAGGTACGCCCGAAGAAGTGGCGGCGGTGGAGAAGAGCTACACGGGACAGTATTTGAAAAAAATACTCGGCGGGCGGAAATAGCCCGCGGCAAGATCCGCGCAAGCGGGGTGTGAAACGCGAGGATAGCCTTGAAAAATCCGCGCCGAAGCACGGGAAAATCCGGACTGCGTAACGCGAAAAGTGGCGCGGTAAAGCGAAAGAAAAACGGTTTCTTCGTTGAGAAAAAACCGTTTTTTTGTTTGAAAAATGGGGGTACGTCAGAGGGAAATGCGGTCAAATTCGCCTGAGTCGAGGTCGATAAATCGAATGGAAGTTTCGTCCGCTACGATATAGGCGCGGCGGCCATCCTTGGGTAGGCTCAAACTGCCCGGATTGAGTACGCGGATGCCGTCCGCTTGGACGTTGGTGACGACGTGGGTGTGACCGTGCACGAGTACGGCGCCCGTAGGAACGGCGGGAAGACGCTCGGCGTTGAAGACGTGGCCGTGCGTGAAATAGAGGGGCGTGGCGCCCAAGTAAACGACGGCGCTCTCGACAAAGTGGAAGCGGCTGATCATTTGATCGACCTCGCTGTCGCAGTTGCCCTTGACGACCAAAAGACGGTCGGCTACGGCATTCAAAAGGGAAGCAACCGCCATGGGGTCGTATTCGGCGGGGAGGGGATTGCGCGGGCCGTGATTGTAGACGTCGCCCAAGAGAACGACGAGGTCGGGCGACTCGGCGCGAACCGCGTCCAGTAAGCGGCGGGTATAATACGCCGAGCCGTGAATATCGGAAGCAATAATCAATTTCATAGGGCAAACTCCTCTTGGAAAAAGAAGAATACTTGGAGTAGGTTCACGGCGAGGCGCAACGAATTGGCGGTAGCCGAACCGGTGACGCGTACAGTGAAGCGAGACGTGGCACCGAGAGGACGGCCCGACCAAAAGGTGAAGCCGCGAAGAAGTTTTTGTACCTCTACTTAGGGGATCCTTCGACACGAAGCCTATTGCTTCGGCTCAGGATGACGTACTATTCACGTTAGGCGCAACTCTACTTCGCGGCGAACAATGGGGCG